>CAMYKI010000007.1 GCA_947258985.1 uncultured Acidimicrobiaceae bacterium | reverse complement strand
CGTTCGTGTCGACGATGAGGTAGTCCGACTCGGCACTGTCCGAGAAGTAGATCCGTGGCTGGGGTACTGCGATGTCAACCGAGGACACGGGGGGAATGTCCTTGACGAGGAACTCGGGCTGACCTTCGGGGGTGACGCTGTTGGCCGGCGAAATGACCGAGCCGTAACCATGGGTGTAAACGAGCTTCTCATTGACCCAACCGCCGCCGGGTACGTTGGCTTCATCGAGCTGCCGCGCCGAAACCATCACCTGAGTGAGCTCGCCGTCGATGGTGTAGCGGTCGACGTCGACATCTGTGATGTCGTAGTAGGTCTTGATGTTCTGCAGCTGGCGATAGGTGGTTGCCAGCACGCCGGGATCCCAGAGGCGGATGTTGTCGACTGTGTCCTGATTCTCGTCGAGGACCGCTCTGTCCAGATCGGACGACGCCGCAAAAGGTTGCACCTCGATATCGTCGAGCCCGTACGCAGCCAAAGTGGCATCGATGTTGTATCCCACGTACTCGGCCTCTTTGTTCACCTCGTCGGGAACCACACGGAAACGCTGAATCAGGGTCGGGTAGAGCCCTCCAACCAGGAGCGAGGTACCCAACCACAGGCCGATGGCGATAAGCGGGAGGGTCCAGCCGCGGAAACGCAGATTGAGCAGCAAGATCACTGCCGCAACGAGCGAGATCAGGATGAGGAGGTTCAACGCCGGAAGCTGGGCGTTGACGTCTGTGTACGAAGCGCCAAACACCTGGCCCCGGTCGGAAAAGAGCAACTCCCACCGATTCAGCAAGTACCCGGCCGCCTTGAGAACAGCGAGGCTGGCGAACAAGACGGACAGATGGACCTTCACGCCAGCCTGAACTCGGCGGTTGAAAGAGAACTCGACCGCTCCGTTCAGATAGTGAATAGAGGCGCTGACGACTGCGATGACCAATACCAGCTGGAACAACCACCCGAACAACACGTTGTAGAACGGCAACTGAAAGACGTACAGCGACAGGTCGTTGTTGAAGACCGGGTCATCGACGCCGAAGTCGGTGCCGTTGATGAACAGCAGCCACTCCTGCCACCACACTGAGCCGCCCAGGCCGAGAAGAAGGCCGAAGAAGGCCGAAATGGCGAGACGCACCCGGCTGACTCGGGGTTCGATCCATTCCTGGAAGCGGGCGAGCAGTTCTTCTTCTGGGGTACCGGTAGGAACCCGGCGCCGCGGCGACAGCCGGTCGACGAGCCACAGGTTCACCCAGAACAGCCCGAACGCCACCGCCGAGGCGACGATGACCAAACCCACCCTGGTGAACACGAGGGTACGCCACACCCCGGTCTGTCCAACAGATTGGTACCACAGATAGTCGGTCCAGAGGGTTGCGAAGAAACGCCCGGTTACGAGCAAACCAACGACGGCCACAGCGATGATTGTCGGCCAGCGGCGGCCCGAGCGGGACGGACGGATGGGGACTGGTTCTCGATTGATCACGAGCTGATTCTATTGCTCAATCCGGCTAATGGAACCGGTGGTCGCGATCGGGACGATCAGAGCTGCACATTTGCGGTCGGCCGGGGGCACCGCGACCCCATCGGGAGGAGCTTCTCCCGGGTCCCAGGCGACGCCCGTTCCGGCGCTACATTGCCCGCAGGGCCTTCCGGGTTCGGCTACTTCGACCTTCTTCACGCCAAGACGTTTGTACCCGGCGAGTAATCCGTCGTTGAAGGCTCGCCGTGCCGCTTCCCGCACATGTCGCTCGGCCTCGTCGGTCCGCCAGTTGCGGAACACTCGTCCCACATCCGCCGTCAATCGGCGGCTTCCGGGATCGCCTCTGTCGATGGCAGACTGCACATCCCGGTGGAGGTCGGCGGTAAAGGTCTCAGCAGCACCCTGCTGAGGGCCTCCGAGCAGCTGCGGCTCGGCCTTCCCGAGTACCTCGGCTGCAGCCGTATGGCCCGCTTGGTAGCTGTCGGCGATAACGGCGTCGAGTTCCTCCCCCATCGTCTCGGAGACGTGCTCCCTGCCAAGGCGCCATTCGCCTGGCGACTTTCTCAGTTCCTCGAGCACTCTGTTCTGAAGTTCGACAATCCTCCGTTTGAGACCGCGCAGCCCGCGGTTTTCGATGGGCAGCAACATCCGGTCTCGTCGCTCGAAATCGCCGGATGGCTCCACATCGGGAACTACGTGCAGGACCGGCGGCGGCGTAGGTTCCGGTTCCGGGTCGGGAATTGGTTCCGGTCGGGTCTCCGGCTCCGCCGGCTCTTCAACCGAGTGACGCAGCCTGGCAAACAGATCATCGATCCCCGGATCGTCGCTGACCACCGTGACCTTGTCGACGATTGCTGGTGCCGGCTCTTCTGGCCTCGTTTCTTCCTGCTCGGGCTGGTTCAGGGAACCAGGGCTTGCCTCATCCTCGGGCTCCGGTTCCTCATCTGCTGAGGCATCCGTTGCCGGGAGCGGGGTTTCGGCAACGACAGAATCCCCGGGCTGCTGCTCTGCTGGTTCGTCCTCGGGTGATTCGTCTTCTGGCGATGCGTCTTCGGGCGGCGGGTCTTCTGACGTTGCGTCTTCTGACGGCGCGTCTGAGCGCACCTCTTCCCCGGCAGCCTCGTCCACCACGGGCTCCCCGCTCGGTGCGAACTCGTCTGTCGGGTCGACGGGTTGCGGCAAAGTGACTGCGCTTCTCATCATCTCAACCTCGGCGGCCATTGCCTCCGCATCGACCGGCTCGGGTAGCGCCGCTTCGGGGCCGTCGCTCTCGTGGGGTGATGCCGGGAGGATGCGCACCGCCCCCTCGGACTCGGGCCAGCGGGTCTGATCGTCGCCACCAGTCGTGAACACCCGCACACCGTCGTCGAGGTCGGACACGGGCTGGGAACGACTCGACTCGATGTCGCGGATGGCGGTTTCCGCCTCCTCGAGTTCGCTGAGGAGCTCGACTCTTCTGTTCTCGAGCGCTCGGGCTCTCTCCTGGGCCTTCTCTGCGGCGCGGCTCGTCTCCTCGAGAATGGACTCGCTCTCCGCCCGCGCTACAACGACAATCCGCTCCCCTTCTTCGCGTGACGAACGAACCAGGTCATCTGCCTCGCGCCGCGCCTGGGTCACCAACCGCTTGGCGTCCTGTTCCGCTTGTGCCCGAATGAACAGTGCGTCCTCCCGGGCCTCTGCGACCGTTCGTTGCGCCTGGGATGTGGCGTCTTCGAGAGCGGCGGATCCGCTCGCCCAGGCATCTCCACGCAGAGAGAATGCCGTCTTGTCGGCTTCGATGAGCGTGTCGTCGGCAGCTGATGCGGCCCTAGCACGGAGTCCTTCCGCCGCCGCCATCGCCGCATCGAGGATATTCTGGATCTCCAGGCCGACGTCCTCGATCTCCTCTTTGAGATCCACAAGGTCGGTGATGCCCAACTGGTTGAGACGGGTAGAGATCGCAGATAGTTCGTCCTGCAAGGTCTCGACCTGGCCGCCAACCCGCGTCAGGAAGTCCCCTACTTCGCCGCGGTCGAAACCGCGCCGAACGGTGGTGAACTTGCGCGTCCGAATATCGGACGGACTGAGGTCCTCGGCCATCCGACCACGATACAAGGGGTTACCGGAGGAACCGTGTCATCTCGGGGCAGGCAGCCCGATCACGCCGCAGCCAGCGACTCCAGGAACGTGAGCGCATCGTCGATCGTGTCGATGGAGACAACATGGATGTCATCCCCGGCGGCCCCCGCCGCTTCATCGAAGTTGTTGGCAGGGACCAGGAGGTATTCGGCTCCAGCGTCGATAGCGCAGTAGGTCTTCTTCGTCATGCGTCCGATGGCGCCGACATTGCCCTCCGCGTCGATGGTGCCGGTACCGGCAATACGCCGGCCCTTGGTCAGGTCATCGGCGGTGAGCGAATCGATGATCTCGAGAGTGAACATCATCCCGGCGGACGGACCGCCAATGTTCTGACTGTCGATTTCAACGTTGACCGGGAAAATCACTTCGACGGGAGCATCACTCAGCAGGATCCCGACCATGCCCCGATCCGGGTCGTCGATGACGTCGCCGTCCTCGACGTACCGGTACGGCCCAAGAACGAGCGTCACATCCATCGTCGCAACGGTCCCAGGCTCGGTTTCATCGGTGCGCTCGATCGTCAGCGTCAGTTCGTCCCCGGGGGCACGTCCTCCGATCAAATCAACGGCATCTGTAGAGAACTCGACCGGCTCCCCTGCAACGGCGATGATCACATCATCAGCGAACAGCACCCCGTCGGCGGCCGAATCTTCGATAGTCGAGTTGATCCTCGCTCCCGATCCGTCATATGTGACCTCGTAACCGAGGTACGTCAGTGCAACGAACTTGGCGTTTTCCTTTGACCTGCTCATGAGATTCTGGTTCTGTTGCCGCAGCTCCTCCTGGGAAACGCCGGCGGGCCTGATGTTCTCGATCGGTGTCAGATCGACTCTGCCGTCGAGCTTCGCCGCCACCCACTCGACAACGTTGACTTCCTGAAGTGAGACTGTGAGAAAGAACATCTCGCCTTCGGTCGTGTCGGCCCTGTCATCTACCTCGACGAAGTCGCTCACATCACTCACGGGACCGGGCGACATGGCGTAGTAGGGCATCGATATCGGGATCGCCACTGCGGCGAAAACAAACGACCCGACGAGCAGCATGAGCCCGGCAACGAGAAACGGCCAGACAGGGAGGCGGCGGCGCACGATAACCGGCTCCGGTGACTGATGTTGTTCTAGATCTAGGTCGTCCATCCCCGGGATGCTACCTCCAGGTGCTTTCTATCGGGTCGATGCCAGATTCCCTGAGTGGTGCCGCCGGTCGGAACGCCGTCATCGCCGGACGGCATGGCCTATGCTCCGCCACCGGACCGGAATGGTCCGGCACGGACCGGGAGGGATCCGACATGCAGACCACTATTCCGACGCGAGTGATTGCCGGGGCGGTTCTACCCCGGAATCGAGTGACGACCGCGGCCCTCGTTATCAGCTTCGCTCTACTCACCGCGATCGCCGCCCAGATCCGCGTGCCGCTGCCGTTCACGCCCGTGCCAATTACCGGCCAGACCTTCGCAGTGCTGCTGTCCGGAGCCGCAATGGGCAGTGTTGCGGGCGCCACGAGTCAGCTGCTCTACTTGACGATGGGTCTCTTCCTCCCCTTCTATGCGGGAGGGGCAAGCGGGTGGGCCCATGCAACCGGTGCGACGGGCGGCTTCCTCATCGGTTTTGTTGCGGCCGCCGCCGTAGTGGGCTTTCTCGCGGAGCGACGTCAGGACAGAACACCGGTATCGGCCATCCCGGCGTTTCTGACCGGGACGGTGGTTATCTATCTGATCGGAGTCCCCTGGCTGTCGGCAACCCTCGGCGTTTCCTGGGTTCGCGGCATCGAATTGGGTCTGGCCCCGTTTGTGATCGGGGACCTGACGAAAGCGGTGCTTGCGGGCGTGCTCCTGCCACTCACCTGGCGCCTCCTCTGGGCGGCACGCCGCAGCTGAAACCGACGGCGCTACGTCGCCGAGACGTTCACGCCAACGACGCGGAACCGGTCCGCCACAAAAGAGGTATCCGTAAAGGAGCTATTCCCAGCCGGGTTGGCTCCCGTCCCGTGGAAATCGCTGAAGGCGGCCGGTTCGTTTACGTAGAGCCCCCCCGGCAAGTTGAAGAAGACCGAGACTCCGGCCGCAATCGCGGCATCGATTGCTCGACTCTCCACATCCTCGTTTGTCGTGTAGACCAGCCAGTTGAGCGCGCCGACTTCGGCGGCGGTGTCACCCGCCAGATCGAGGCTTTCGTCGGTATCTGCAGTGGCAATCACATAGATGACTGGTCCGAACATCTCCTTCATGAACACATGACGGTCATCCGCCCCCACCTTCACGATCACCGGTGTCAACACCAGGCTTTCCGGGAAGCTTGGATGGAGGATCTGTCGTGACTCCAGCAGGACATCGCCGTATGAAGACGCCGCCGCGATAGTGTCCCGCGTGGCAGGACCTTTGATGGCTCCGAGGATGTCTCCGGCTCGCTGGGCGTCGGCAAGCAGCCTGTCTATTGCCTCGGTGAGCCCGGCTGCAACCTCGCCAAATGACGCAGGGGTACCGTCGACCTCGATTCCGGAAGCCGGTATGAAGACGTTCTGGGGGGAGGTACCCATCTGCCCCGAGTACATGGTCAGTGACACCGCCAGCTCCCGGATCACTGCTTTCAGGTCCGTCGCGGAATCGAGAACTACGGAGTTGACGGCCGACTTGGCGGTAAAAACTCTGGCGTGGTGAACATTGTGCTCCAGCCACTCGCCAAAATCTGAACCGCCTGTGTAGTCAACGACCCCCACCCCCCGGCTCATAACGAGGTTCCGTGCGATTGGTGCCTCTGCCGTATCAACCGCAAGCAGCACGGTGTTCGGGTCGTGACCTGCCTCCTTCAACACCATTCGGGCAGTTTCGACGAAGATCGCCAACGGGAGGATCGTCGCAGGGTGCGGCTTGACGATCACCGGGTTGCCCGCGACCAGGCTGGCAAAAATCCCGGGATAGCTGTTGAGGGTAGGAAGGGTGGAACCGGCGATGGACACTGCGATGCCCCGCGGCCGAACCCGCCATTGTTTGTCGATCCGAAGGGAGTCGCGCCTGCCCTGCGGTTTCTCCCATCGCTTGGTATCGCCGGGTATTCGATCCAACACGGCGTATGTATGGGCAACGGCCTCGAGACCCCGGTCCAGCGCTTGGGGCCCCCCTGACTGGAATGCCATCAGGAACGGCTGGCCGGTCGTTTGCATCACGGCGTGCGCCATCTCAAATACGTTCTCTCCGAGCCTCTCGAGTATCTCCAGGCACACTCCGGTGCGATCCTCAACCGAAGCCGTACCCCATGTAGCCAGCGCGGTTTCCGCGGCAGTGATCAGCTGCTCGAGAGATGCAACCGGGTAAGTGACCCCCAGGTCCGAGCCGTACGGTGAGGACTCTCCGCCGCTTCCCCAGCCGGATTCCGGTTGATTCAGGGCAAACGGCCTGCCTATTCGGTCCTGGAACGCCGATTCTCCCAGCTGGGGCGCTTCGTCGCCGTAGGCGCGTGGGCTCTCTGCATGAGCGCTCCAATACTCACGAATGCGGATTGCCGCCCGGGCACGCTTCAGTCTCTCTTCGTGCTTCTCGAACAACTCCATGAGTTACTCGTTCTCAGATCCGGTGACCTCGGTGCGGCGAGGGAACTCTCCCGTCACGATATAGGCGGTGTTGGTGCCAACATTGACCGCATGGTCGGCAATCCGCTCGAGAAACCGGCCCATCCGGTTGAGAGCGATACCGGAGTCGAGCTCGATGCCCTCGGCTTTGATCGCGGAGTAGAACTCGGCAACGAGATCGTCAACGACGTCATCCTCAGCGTCGAGCTGCGCCCCACCGACGGCATCCATCTTGTCGAAGACATCCATGGCCCGCTCCAGCATGCGGCCGCTCTCCGCAAAGAGACGACGCAGAAGATCGCGCAACACGGGGGAATCAGGGAGTCCTTTGATCCGCTTCGCCAGATTTGCGATGTTCACGACCAGATCGCCGGACCGCTCCAGCTCATACAGGAGCCGTGTCGACGAAACCAGAAAGCGAAGATCTCCGTCGGTCGGCTTCTGCTGGGCTATCGCCATGAAGGTGAGGCTGTCCAGCTTCGTGTACCTCTTGTCGATCACTTTGTCGGCGTCGACGACCTCTGAGACCAGTTCGAGCCGGTCATCGACAACTACTTCTTCGGCTCGCTCCAGATTGTCAATTACGAGGCCACCCAGCTTGACAACCCGGCGACGTATCTTCAGAAGCGTCTTGTCGGAGTGATATCGCGGTTGTCGTTCAGCGGTCATTGTCGGCTCCTATCGGCTGGAGGATTCGACCGGGAATACGTAGACCCGTCGACCCAACACTGGCTGGTGCCAGCATAAGTCGAGCAATCGGCCGCGTCACCTGCGAATCTGGCGCTGGCCGGGTCGGGCTAGATTTCGCTGGTCGGCACTACCCCGCATCAAGGAGTCGGCTCTGAAGCACCATGTGAGTACCACCCGAAAGAGGCTGACAGACCTCATTGAGGACCCGGAAACCGCTCTCGGCTCTACCGATCCAGCTATCCGCAGGCTGGCGGTTGCCGCCACGTTGGGTCGGGCCGACCTGGTCCCTCGCATCACCAAGCTGCTGGCGACCGATCCAGATGCCACGGTGCGGCGAGAATGCGCCGAGGTGCTGGGGACGGCTGCCGGTGAGAGCTCCAGCGCCCTCCAGACAGCTCTCGATGACGGCGACGCTGCCGTTCGAGAAGCTGCCGCCTTCGCCCTGGGCGAAATGAGCGCCGAATCGTCGGTCCCGCCCCTGCTCGATCGGGCTCTCGATCAAGATGAGGAGTCGCTCGTGCGGGAGGCCGCCGTGGCCGCCCTCGGCGCCATCGGGGAATCCGCTGCTGTCCCGGCGTTGCTCGACTTGATCGCCACCGGTCCACCGCAAGTGCGCCGCAGGTGTGTCCCCGCGCTCACCGTCTTCGACGACGACCGCATTGAACCGGCGCTGCGCAAGGCCGCGACGGACCGCAACCCGATGGTGCGAGAAGCCGCCGAGATGGTCGTGGGAAGAGCGCTCGGTTAGGAACCTGTTGAACAGTGTCTGGGCTCGCAGCCGCGTCTGTGGCCGGGAGTTCTTCGTGGCCGAGCGAGTCCGCACGCCATTTGTTCAGCAGTCTTCTAGGTGTCGCCGTCGGTGGATGGGTACTCGCTCATTCCCACACGCATGCCGATCGCGCTCTGCTGCCTTGCTGTGGCACGACGCACGAAGCGCAGTGCCGCAATTGCCGCCGCAATAGACACGACCGCTCCGACGAGGTCGACTCCGACGACCGCCGCCATCTTCTCGACGTCGTCACCAACACCACGTCCGCTGAAGAAGGCGACCTGGTTGACAAGACCCATCAGCAAGAACAGCGCCCACCAGGAGATAACGGGTTCAACGTTGACGTCGCCGGGAGACCCGGGCGGCCCGTCTGCTGCTGAGCTCTTCCTCCAAATCTCCGAACCGATTTGATACGGGATATAGAAGTTGCCGATCGGAATCACCCAGGCTGCGATCGCCCAACCCGTCTTGCGGCGCCCCGGTCTACCCAGAGCTTTGAGGTTCGCATAGGCGCGCCAGAACCAGACAATGAAGGCCACGACCAGAACGACGTTGATGCCACCAAGCAGACCCGAGGCCGCTATGAAGCTGTCCTCGCGTTGAATGGCATCGCTGAGGGTTCCGGTTCGACTCGCGGCAATGTCGAGTAGAGCGCTGCGGTAGGCCCATCCGGTGACGAGTACCGCAGATGTCGCAACGATGAAGAGTCCGTAGAGAAGTTGCAGGAACGTAGCCGGTGACTGCAGCTGCTTCCAGCGAGACGCGTCTCCATGAACGGCCGGCTCGGACGGCGATGGCATCATTCGGGTCGATGCTGAAGGTCCTCGCGGACCCATTCAGCACCACCCGGCCAGTGCTCCTTCTTCCAGATCGGAACCCGCATCTTCAGCTCGTCGATGATGTACCTGCCCGCACCAAATGAGGCATCCCTATGCGCGGAACCGACGGCCACCGCCACGCTGCTATCCCCCACCCCGACAACTCCGGTCCGGTGGACGACGGCGATGCTCTCCACATCCCATCGCGCAATCGCTTCGTCGACTATTTCGCCAATCTTGGCTTCGACTACGTCGTCGTAGGCCTCATATTCGAGGTAGGTAACACCTTCCTTGCCCGCTGAGTGGTCTCGGACGGTGCCCAGAAACAAGTTGACGGCGCCGCACCGCTCACTCGAAACCAGGGCGATGAGCGAAGCCGGATCGATCGGCTCCGGATCGACCCTCACCGCAACTGCTCGTTTTGGTTGTCTCTCCACGGTCATACAATCAACTCCGTGGACAACAATAACCCGGACCCCATGGCTCCATTTCGACCGCCCCCCGATCCTGGTTCGCCCGCAGACGACACGCCGGTCGCCGATTCGGTCCCGGTCCGGCCTCCGGAGCGCCCACCTGCACCCGTACCCAGCACTCCCACCCCGGCTACGCCTCCTCTCTTCCCGTACGCCGCAACGGCGCAACCGTCTCAGGAAACACCGAAATCAACCCGTCGCTGGATTCCCTGGGTTGTCGGTGGTCTTGGTGGCGCAGCTCTGCTTGCCGGTTCCCTATGGGCATTGGGCGCTTTTGATGACGCTCAGATAACGACGATCAACGGTGAACCGTTCGAGGTTGTTGAAATCCGCGAGGTGATAACCCCCGCTGATGACCAGACAAGCGCCACTGCAGTAGCCAGAAAGGTGGTGCCATCAATAGTCACCGTCGACGTCGGCACCAACGTCGGAGGAGGGTTTGAGCGGTTCGGCTCAGGCTCGGGCGTGGTGCTCAGGAGCGATGGCTACATCGCAACAAACCAGCACGTCGTTGCCGGAGCCGATTACGTTGAGGTGATCTTCGAGAACGGACGCGTCTACACGGCGGACATCATCGGCACCGATGTGCGGACCGATCTAGCCGTGCTGCAGATACCGGCAACCGGTCTGATCCCGATCGAGTCGGGCTCGACCGAGAGAGCCGAGATTGGCCAGGTGGCGATTGCTGTTGGGAGCCCCCTCGGGCTCGAAGGCGGCCCCTCGCTCACGGTTGGGGTCGTCTCGGCATTCGGAAGACAGGTTCGCACCGGTTCCGGGGAAAGCGACCTCCTCTTCGACATGCTCCAGACCGACGCCCCCATCACTCAGGGCTCGAGCGGCGGAGCTCTGGTCGATGGCCAGGGACGTCTCCTCGGCATCACCGCGGCGATCGGAGTCAGTTCCGCCGGAGCCGAGGGCATCGGCTTCGCCATCCCCATCGAATTGGTGACACGCATTACCGACGAAATCATCGAAACGGGATCCGTCGATCATGCTTTCCTCGGAGTCGGCCTCCGCAATGCATTCGAGGATGAAACCGACGGGGCGCGAGTGCCGTCGGGAGCGATCATCTCGGATTTTCCCACCGAGCCGTCGGCAGCGCAGACCGCCGGGCTGCGCGCCGGTGACGTGATAATCGGGTACAACGGCAAGGTGGTGAGAGTGCGCGACGATCTGATAAGCGGCCTGCGCCGCCTCAGGGTGGGCGACACCGTTACGCTTGAGATCATGCGAGGTGACGACCTAGTCGAAGTCGCCGTCGTCCTCGGTAGCTGGCCCGATGATCTCTGACCCATCGCAAGGAGTGCCCAATGAGCGACAACCTGTTCGATAGGCTCTTTGAGCTTCTGAGCACGCCTGGCCCGGTGAATTGGCGCCTGGGCCGTGAGATCACGCAATCGCTTGCGGGAGCAGCCGAGCCGATCGAGCCCAAGCTTGCCGAGGAGTATCAGGAATTGACCTTGGCGGCCCAGCTCCGCTTGGCGGACCGTCTCACCCTCGACGTATCCACGACCCACGACATCCACCCCGTCGACCGGCACTCATGGGCAGACCAGAACGAGCAGTCCTACCGGTACCTGATCGAACCTCTCGCCGAAAAGTTCTCCAGCTTGCAGGGCAGCGCCGCCATGGCCGGGCCTTTCCTCGGCCCCATGGCGCCGGTGATTCTCGGCATCCAGGCAGGCACGATGATCGGCTTCATGAGCCACAGGGTCCTAGGCCAGTTCGACACGGGCCTACCTGCCCTCGACCACGACGACCTCTACCTCGTTGTTCCGAATGTCGAAGGTTTTGCCCGCGACAACGACATCGAATCTCACCAGATCCGCATGTGGGCGGTGCTGCGCGAGGTCACTCATCACGCGATTTTGAATGCTCCCTGGGTGCGCAAGTTCTTCATCGACGCCATCACCGACTTCTACGAGACCGTGGAATTCGACCCATCGGGCCTCATGGACATGCTCTCGAGTCTCCAGGATCCGACGGGGGTGCAGGATCCGGCAGCCCTCGAGGGACTCGTCGACGACACAGGTGGGCTCGCCAGGATGTTGGGCAGCAGCCATGATCCGGACGCGCTGGCCCCCATCCAAGCTTTCCTGGCATTCGCCGAGGGATTCGGCGACTACGCGGTGCGGATCGCCGCAGCGGATCTCATACCCGAATTGGGCAAGATTGAGGCCGCGGTTTCTCTCCGTCGCAGTGAACCGAACGAGGCCGAGCAGTTCCTGCAACAGCTCCTCGGCCTGCGTATCGACCGCCACCGCGCCGCCGACGCCGCCCAGTTCTGTGCTGATGTCGAGCGACGCTGGGGCGTGGAAACGTTGCAGCGACTCTGGGAAGACCCCGACAAACTCCCTCGGCTGCCGGAACTCACCGACCCCGTCGGCTGGGCGGCGCGGGTGCTGCTCGACTAGGAGACTGCTGAACAAAGGCGGTGAAGGCTCGCCGGACCAAAAAAGTGCCTGCTCACGGAGCAGTCGTCGAGTCAGAACTCGCATTGTTCAGCGGGCTTCTAGGAGACCGTTGGACAAATGCGGTGAAGGCTCGCCGGAACAACGAAGTGGCCACTCACAGAGCAGTCGTCGAGTCAGAACTCGCATTGTTCAGCGGGCTCCTAGAGGCCGGCAACCCTCGCCACCTCAGTCTGCGGGTCTGAGACGCTGATCGGATGTAAAGGCGCCCCGTGCAGACACAAGGGCCACGACTGCAGAGGACACGGCGACGGAGCCGAGCACGAGGTACATAACCACGAGCTGAATGATGGCGGCCTCGAAAGGATCAACGCCGGCGATCAGGAGTCCCGTGAAGGCCCCCGGCAATGCGATCAGCCCCACCACCTTGGTGCGTTCGATCTGCGGGATCAGGCTTACGCGGGTGGCTTCCGACACGATGTATCGAGTCGATCGCCGCGCATCGACGCCGAGGGCGAGGAGGCCCTCGATGACAGGTCTCCCCTCCGCCAACTGCTTGCGAACCTGATCCGCGGCCAGCACAGTTGCCGGCAGCACGTTGCCGATCGTGATCCCCGCGACAACGATCATCTGAATTGGCTCTGGCGAGAGGACGCCAAACCCGAAGACGATGGCGAGTGAGAGGGCAGTCGCGCTTCCGATCGCGGCCGCCGCAGGAAAGAACACCCCGCTTCTCCCCGACCGCCGAGCGGTGACGTTCGCCGCTATCGC
Organism: uncultured Acidimicrobiaceae bacterium; assembly: GCA_947258985.1. GTDB lineage: Bacteria > Actinomycetota > Acidimicrobiia > Spongiisociales > UBA5794 > JAAETI01. Next base: position 44,849 of record CAMYKI010000007.1, on the reverse strand, counting down.
AATCATTCCCAAGATCCACAATGGGGCGAGCCAGCGTTCCCAGCCGGTGTCGATGATGAGACTCAGTAGGAGGCCGACTCCCATGAGTTGGATAGCCGCCCTAATCGACGCCGCTGCAATGGATCGTTCGACGCCGAGGCCCAGCCTGTGCGACACGAGGATGGCAATAGCGACCAGAACGAGAGAAGCGCCGACGATCACCACGGGATTGGTGTCGAGCACGATCGTTTCCATCGGCCTGATTCTCGCAGCTACTCCGGCCCGCCCGCCGCCAACGAGCCAGCTCCGGACCTGTACCACCCGAAGCGGCGGAACAGGCTCCCGGCCGAGCTATCTTCTGAGGTAACCACTCCGAGAGGATTTGATCGTGAACATTGGATCACCGGCCCCCGCTTTCGAGCTGCCCGACAAAGACAAGAATCTCGTCTCCCTGGAATCGCTGAAAGGCTCGAAGTCGGTCATCGTCTTCATCCCGTTCCCGTTCACCGGGATATGCGACGACGAGGGTTGCGCTCTCCGCGACAACCTCAGCGCCTTGAATGCGTTGGATGCCAAGGTCGTTGTCGTCACCGTCCACGCCTTGCCCGTGATCAAGAAGTGGGTCGAGGAGAACGGTTTCACGTTCCCCGTGCTCTCCGACTTCTGGCCGCACGGAGCGACCGCGCAGGAATACGGTGCGTTCAACGACACGGTCGGCGCAGCCAATCGCTACAGCTTTGTGCTCGACGCCGACGGCATCGTCCGTGAGGTCATCAACACAGAAGCGCTCGGCATCGGCCGCGAGTTCACCGCCTACACAGAGGCCCTGGCAAAGATCTAGCGATCAGCCGAAAAGGCCTTGCCAGATCCGGGAGAAGATGTTGCCCTGGGACGGGAGGGGCAGTTCGCGGAGAACCCCTTCGAGATGATCCGGGGGTAGGTCACCGACCAGCACATATGTCTCGCCGTCCCCGACCCAATGCAGCCACAGATCCGACGGCGTCAACAGCCACCGATACTGGGCGCCGTCGACTCTCATGACTCCGGCATCGGAGAACGATTCCGCCTCGAACTGCCCGTCGATGAGAAAGATCGAGAACGAAAACAAGCCATCGGTATAGAAGGCATGAACCGATTCGTCCGGGCCGGCATAGCTGTCGACCCTCATGTAGCCGGCAACGGTGTCTGCCAGATCGCCGGCGTCGGCAGCAACAACGACATCGTAGGTCGATCCCTGGTCACGCATCATCGTGAAGATCTTGCGCGGATTCGGATCGAAGTCGAGCATCCAGCTGAGCCGGTACAACTCGCCGCTGCCGTCGTAGACCTCGGAGCCGAGGGCGGCACCGGTCTCATCATCGAACCAGAGCCTGGCTCGAACAGCTTCGTCCTCTTCCACCGTGACCACCACGACGTCGCGGCCGAGCCTGGTCTCCGGATCGGCGGATGCCGTGACGTACCGATCTGCTGTGTTGCCAGATGACCAATCGGAAAGCGCAATGCCGGCAGCGGCGTCACCGGCAACCGAGTACCTGCCACCGCCCACCATTTGTGAGGACCCGGCATCCTCGACCATCACCAGAGCGCCGGCATGCTCGACGGTTACGACGCTGAACTCGCTTCTGTCACCGTAGTTGCACAACGTAGCCTGCCGGCCCGCAAAGCTGGCTTCGCCTGCTTCCGTCAGGTAATCCTCCAGTTCGACTGCAAGTGCAGATGTGGCGGCAGCGCCAACAAGCACCATCGCCAGCGCCGCAATCAACAACGATCGGACCAAAAGACGCTTCACGGCGTGCCTCCGACAGGTGCGATCGCAGGGATGAAGTTGATCCCTGGCTCCACCGACACCCTCGCCTGATGCTGGTCGAGATAGGGGTTGATGTCGAGATCCCCGACCGGACTGGAGGAAGGTCCGAACGTCGCAAAAAACAGCGCCGCAGCAGCAGCGATCCCTAAGCCGGCCGTAGCGACCCGGCGCCTACTCCACCGTTCCCGCTCGATGCGGTCCCGCTGAACCGAAGTGAACTCGGGAGGCTCCAGGCCGGGCAACGACCGGATCGCGGTTCTAGCTGCATCGAGCTCGTGAAGCTCGAGCCTGCAGTCCGTGCAGTAATCAATATGCGAAAGCACGAAGTCGTGCTCGGCCGTCGCCAATTGCCCGTCGAGGTACGCCGACAGCTGCTCGCCGGGATGGGTATCGGGCAACAGCCGATCAGGGACCTCGAGGTATGGAAGGGTTCGCACCGCGGCCCGCACCTCTCGCAAGGCATGAAACTCGGCGATGCACTCGGCGCAACCATTCAGATGCTCAACGACAACGTCGAGTTCCCCCGGAAGGAGCTGTCCGTCGAGGTAGGCCGACACCAGTCCAGCCGTTGCACAAGCGTCGGAGGCCTTCACACGGGCCATGTCAACAACTCCCTGAGCATCTTGCGGCCGCGATGGATCCGGCTGCGCACAGTGCCGACCGGCGCTTCGACGGCCTCTGCGATCTCTTCATAGGTGAGACCGACAACGTCACAGAGCACCACACACTCTCGGAAGTCGAGGGGCACCTTGAGAAGCGCACTCTGGATGTCCTCAGACAACCGGACAGAAGCGAGGACCTCGTCCGGCGAAGGGCTCGAGGCGGCGATGTTGCGCTCGTCGTCGGGAAGAGGGCTGGTGGGACGCCGCTTCTTCTTTCTGACATCGTCGAGGAACGCATTGCGGGTGATCCTCCACAGCCAGCCGTCGAACGACCCCGGCGTGTAGGACGAAAGGCCTTTGCGGACGCGCAACAGGACCTCTTGAACAAGATCGGCCGCATCATCCGGATTGCCGGTGAGGCGGTAGGCGAAGTTGTATATCTTGCGCCCATAGGTACGCGCCACGTCTTCCCAGGTTGGGGTCACTTCATCGGCCATAGCCTTCCCCGGACTCCTAGGTCAGACAACGCACGCCGGCAGCATTCAGTTCCCACAACTCAGAGGCCACCAAGATCGCACGGAAGCGAGCGGGATCCGCCTCTTTCAGCAGACTCTGGTCTAGGACTTTGTTTCCTCATCGTCCTCGACACCCTCGTCGAGGCCCTTGCGGAACTCTTTTGCCGAAGCACCGATCGAACGAGCCAGGTCCGGCAACTTCCGAGCGCCAAACAGGAGAAGGACAATCACCAGGACAATGACGATTTCCCACCCGTTGAAATTCTTGAACACAGTATTGACTCCTTGCTCTGCTCGACCCGGCCGAGCCACACTCGCGAGTTGCCGTTGCCTGATCGAACTGAGACGGAGTCTACTCGCCCGAAGACGCAATCCCGGAGGGAGTTTGCCCGGCCGGGCCAATCGGCTCAGGAAAGGGCAATCGAATCGACGAAGGCTTGGAGGCGTTCCCTCGTGATGAACCGGCAATTCGGATTCGACCGCTCCTTCTCGTAGACGAGGTAGGGACCGAATTTGTCGGTGATCAGCAACCCCCGGTCCGTCCCGGCGGTGGAGAACCGGATGAGAAAGCTGGTGATCGCACCCGCTTCGAGCTCGGGATATGAGCCGTCCGCATGAGCGACGAAAGAAACATAGGAGGTTCGCCCCCCGCCTGTCGCGACGTAGGAGCCGTCGCCTTTTTCGGTCATCCGGTACCCGGCGAGTTCGAGCAGCCCGAGACCCAGGTCCGTCACGGTCATGGCCTCCGGATCGATTCCGAGCGAGCGAAGCCCCGCTTCGATGCCGGCGGTTAGCCGCAGATCCGAACCGATCGGCGCAAGCTGGTCGAGAGCCGTGGTGTCCCCGGTGGGCGCAACCTTCGTACTATCGCTGTCTTCGAGGGTTCGCAGTAGGTCATGATCCTCGGCAACCGTTCGGGCAAGCCGCATCGGCATGGCAACTTCGGGTAGCTCATTGAGTTCCGTCAACTCGATCGTGCCTACCTGTGCGACCGCTCCCGCCTGCTTGGCATTCACCTTTATGGAATCGATCCCGTCCAGGGGTTGGCCACGCTGCTTGCGATCACGCATCAACTCAGCGGCTTGGTGGAGCAGCAGGTCACGCAAGACTGGGTCGGCTCCGCCAGACGGAAGCGGCACATCAAAGGTAACGACCGCCGAGTTCGACACAATGTGAAACTCAGCGTCCGGTCGTCTCACGGTCAAACCATCCGCCGCTTGCTCGGCAACGGTGCTCGCTTCGCCATCACGGCTACGAATCAGAAGGTAGACGGCGACGGCAACCAACAAGACAACAACAACTATCCCACCTGTCACGCTATCCATCCGCGTTCGACTGCAATCTGTACCGGCGCAGAGGGTACACCACCAAACCGGACGTTTGTCGCCCGCGGCAGCGTGGTTCGGTCTTTGTCTCTATGACACTTTGCGGCGCTTCTCGGCGTCAGCCCGCTCGCGGCGAATCTTGCGACGCTCGCGCTCAGACATCGCTCCCCAGATACCAAACTTCTCGCTGGAGACGATGGCGAACTCCAGACATTGGTCTCTGACGGCGCATTGACGGCAAATCGATTTAGCGGTGCGGGTCGAGGCACCCCGCTCTGGAAAAAAGAGGTCGGGGTCGGCACCCCGGCAGTTGGCAAGGTCATGCCAGGACAAGTCCTCTGTATCCAGCACCTCGAGCAAACGGGCGAACAACGTACATCTCCCTACACGTTTGTAATTACGTTCATGTGATTCAACCAACACCGCGCGCGCCTGTCAACCCCGAAATCCCTTGTGGCGCTTAGCCAACTCGGCGGAGACCCTCAACCGGCGAGCTCGTCGCGCGACACTGCGCGTTATGTATCGCAGACCACAGAGCGCGGCCGACCCCCTTCGCGCGGTATCCGACGCCCGTCGACCGGCCAGTCGATCCCCTGAATGCGTTTGGCATCCGCTCGCTCTGCGATAATGGCAGCACGCATGGATAAGGAGGTCACGGTGACAACGACCGGTCGCCGATCGGACACGAAACCGGCGAGGAAGCTTCCCTGGATCCTCGAGTTCTACCGCTCGGATGTTGTCAAGAAGTGGATCATGGCCTTGAGCGGCATCATCTTGCTTGGTTACATCGCCGCCCACATGCTGGGGAACATGAAGGTCTATTTCGGGCCGGAGGAGATCAACGCATACGGAGAAGCGCTCCGGGATCTCGGCGGGCACCTCGTCCCGAGGACGCATCTGCTGTGGATCATGAGAATCGGGCTGACTATCGCCTTTGCGATTCACATTCACGCCGCGTACTCGCTGACCAGAACCAATCTTCAGGCCCGCGGCAGAGTCCGGTACGACGTCCCCCGGGAATACCTTGCCGCCAACTACGCATCACGGACGATGCGCTATTCAGGCGTCATCGTGATCCTGTTCGTCGTGTTCCACCTGGCCGATCTGACATGGGGCAACGCCAATCCTGACTTCATGCGGGGCAACCCCTACGCCAACATGATCGCCAGTTTCGAGAGGGTTCCCGTTGCGATCGCATACATCGTCGCCAACCTGGCTCTCGGTCTGCACATCCTGCACGGGGTCTGGAGCTTGTTCCAGAGCATCGGCGCCAACAACGCCGTCTACAACAAGTGGCGCCGATACCTTGCCTGGGGTTTCACCGCGGTAATCGTCCTCGGCAATCTGAGTTTTCCCATCGCAGTCCAGTTCGGAATCATTTCCTAAGGAGGCCTCGTGACGACACTCGATGCGAAGGTCCCGGAGGGACCGATCCAAGACAAATGGACCAACCACCGCTTTGACATCAAGCTGGTCAACCCGGCTAACAAGCGGAAGTACGACGTGATAATCATCGGCACCGGCCTCGCCGGAGCCTCCGCCGCAGCCACAATGGGCGAACTCGGCTACAACGTGAAGGTCTTCACCTACCACGACTCGCCCCGTCGAGCCCACTCGATAGCTGCCCAGGGAGGCATCAACGCCGCCAAGAACTACCCAAACGACGGTGACAGCATCTACCGACTGTTCTACGACACCGTCAAAGGCGGCGACTACCGGTCGCGCGAAGCGAACGTGTACCGGCTGGCCGAGGTATCCAACGAGATCATCGACCAGTGCACCGCTCAGGGCGTACCCTTCGCCAGGGAATACAGTGGGTTGCTGGACAATCGATCCTTCGGCGGCGCTCAGGTCTCTCGGACCTTCTATGCCAGGGGCCAAACGGGCCAGCAGCTGCTGCTCGGTGCCTATCAAGCGCTGGCACGGCAGGTCGGCCTCGGCAACGTCACCCTGTTCAACCGCAGCGAAATGCTCGAAGTGGTATTGCACGAGGGTCGAGCAGTCGGTGTTGTGGTGCGCGACCTGGTTACGGGCGAGATCACATCCCATTCGGCACACGCTGTGGTGCTGGCCACCGGTGGCTATAGCAACGTCTTCTTCCTCTCGACCAACGCCATGGCGTGCAACACCACGGCAATATGGCGGGCCTATCGCAAGGGAGCCCTTTTTTCGAACCCGTGCTTCACCCAGATCCACCCGACGTGTATCCCGGTACACGATGAGTTCCAGTCGAAACTGACTCTGATGTCAGAGTCGCTGCGCAACGACGGTCGCATCTGGGTTCCTGTAGACCCCGACGAGACCAGGGCTGCCAACGACATACCTGAAGAGGAACGGGACTACTACCTGGAACGGATCTACCCGTCGTTCGGCAATCTGGCGCCACGGGACGTTGCGTCTCGGGCAGCGATGCGCATGATCGACGAGAACAAGGGCGTGGGACCGCTGAAGAACGGGGTCTACCTCGACTTTGCCGATGCCATCGGTCGCCTCGGCAAGGATGTGATCGAGGCTCGCTACGGCAATCTGTTCGAGATGTACGAGCGGATCACGGACGAGGATCCGTACGAGGTGCCAATGCGGATCTACCCGGCCCCCCACTACACGATGGGTGGCCTCTGGGTGGACTACAACCTGATGACCACCGTGCCCGGGCTCTATGCGATCGGGGAGGCGAACTTCTCCGACCACGGTGCCAATCGGCTCGGGGCGAGTGCTCTCATGCAGGGCCTGGCCGACGGATACTTCGTTCTGCCCTACACGATTGCCGACTATCTCGCCGATTATTTGAATGTCGCTCCGGTGCCCACCGACCATGAGGCCTTCCAGGCCACCGAGGAGGAAGTGCGGTCCCGGATCGACAAGCTGCTTTCGATCAACGGCAGCCGGACCGTCGACTCGTTCCATAGGGAACTGGGCAGGATCATGATCGACGAGTGCGGGCTCGCCAGAACCAAGTCGGGGCTGGAGAAGGCACTTCGGGATATCCCTGCACTGCGCGAGGAGTTCTGGAAGGACGTCAAGGTCACCGGAACCGACGACAGCTACAACTCGGAACTGGCCAAAGCGGCGCGGGTGGCCGACTTCTTCGAACTCGCGGAGCTGATGTGTCGAGATGCGCTGGAGCGAGAGGAATCTTGCGGCGGCCACTTCCGTGTGGAGCACCAGACCGAGGAAGGCGAGGCGAAACGCGACGATATCAACCAAGCTCACTCATCGGCGTGGGAATGGAAGGGTCTTAGCGTGCCCCCCGAGCACCACAAGGAGGCTCTCGACTTCGAATACGTCGCACTGGCACAAAGGAGCTACAAGTAATGGATCTCACACTGAAAGTGTGGCGCCAGGACGGCCCCGGAGAGCCAGGAGAGTTCAAGGAGTACGAGGCAAAGGGCATCAGCGCCGACTCCTCGTTCCTCGAGATGCTCGACTTCGTCAACGAACGGCTCGTTGAAGCCGGCGAGGAGCCGATCGAATTCGATCACGACTGTCGCGAGGGCATATGCGGTACGTGTGGAGTGATGATCAACGGCCATCCCCATGGCGATCAGAAGGGCACCGCGACGTGCCAGCTGCACATGCGCAAGTTCAACGACGGCGATCGGATCGTCATCGAACCGTGGCGGGCGACGGGCATGCCGGTGATACGCGACCTGATTGTCGATCGATCCCCTCTCGACCGGATTATCGAAGCAGGCGGCTACGTAAGCGTGAACACGGGGGGCACTCCCGATGCCAATCTCATCCCCATTCCCCAGATGGCGGCGGAGTCGTCTATGGATGCGGCCTCTTGCATCGGATGCGCGGCCTGTATCGCAGCTTGTCCCAACAGCGCCGGCCAGCTGTTCACGTCGGCAAAGCTGGCGCACCTGAACCTGCTGCCGCAAGGCCAGCCGGAGCGGTACGAGCGCACCGTGGCCATGGTGGACAAGATGGAGGAGTTCTTCGGATCCTGCACCAACCACGCCGAGTGCGAGGAGGCTTGTCCGAAGAGCATCAGCATCGACAACATTGCCTTCATGAACCGCGACTACATCGCCGGCAAATTCAAGGATCGTCGTAAGGCCGGCCAGAGCTGACGGGCGCTGAACCGCGTCTGGCGTACGTGAGCGCCTTATAAGGCGCTCACGTACGCCAGACGCCTGAGCCCTACAATGACGCCGTTCTCTACAGAAGGATCGATTCATGGGTGTGCAGTTCTTGAGCGACGACCACATGGCGGCGGCAACAGCGGCACTTGCGACAAACAGCGACTTCGCCAACTCGATCACCAACATCAAAATGGGATTGCAGTTCGAGGTAACGGAAGGCCCATCCGGCGACATCAACTACTACCTGAATGTTGCCGACGGCAGCGCCACCATGGAAACCGGGGAACTCGACAGCGCCGATGTCTCCATCTCGAGCACATACGAAACCGCAGCAGCGATGTTCAAGGGCGAGCTGAATACGCAGATGGCGTTCATGACCGGCAAGATCAAGGTAGCCGGCAACATGGCGGTACTCATGATGAACCAGGGCGTAATCACCAAGTGGGGCGCCGCCATGAGTGATCTGGACGTCGACTACTAGCCGGGACCACCGTCACTCAACCGCGGATTTGAACGCATTCCCGGGACGGAATGAGGGAACCGTTCGCGCCGGAATGGGCACAGCCTCACCCGTCCGCGGGTTCCGTCCTGTGCGTTCCTTGCGCTCTCGCGGCTCGAAGGTCCCAAAACCGCTCAACGTCACCGCTTCGGAGTTCGCCACGGCGTCGACAATGGCATCCATCGCAGCCTCAACAGTCGCGGCGACCGCAACCTTCGTTTGTCCGGTGCGCTCCGCTACCTGATCGATGAGATCCGCTTTGTTCACGAACCCGCTCCCGTCGCCATTGCTTCTGGGTGGAACGATACCGACGAGCCCGCCCCATCCCAAGGATGCCCGCGAAAGGGACGGCTCCGTGCGGAGCCGGTAAAGTGTGTCGATCGAGAGGAAAGGCCTCGAGTGAAACAGTATCGGCCGCAAATGCTGCTGCTCTTCGGAGCCGGTCTGATCATGGCGTCAATCATCTGGGAACTGGTCCGGATGAATCCCTCCACCGCCTACATCGTTGAGCCGTGGGCTTTGCGCGGCTACGAAACAGTTCACGGGTCGGTGACGTTCACAATCGGTGCTCTCCTCTTCGCCGCAGGGTTGTTGACAATCTGGGAGAAGTCGAAGGTTCCCCTGTTCAGCCGGCTCATTGCCGCCCTAATGGGAGCCGGCGCCATCGGCATCGCCGCTATCTACGGAACCGATGAGAAGACGATGGGCGGGGGCTTCACAGCGTGGATCGTCGCGATAGTGGCCGGGTTTGTCATCAAATCGGCGATCGTCCCCTTCCTCCCCAAGAGCAACGCATTAGTCAGGACGCTCGTTTCCTTGGGGATCGTCGCGGTTGCCGCGGTCATCCTCTACGCAACCCTGCTCGGGACCGAACGCGACGCCCTGCCTGTCGTCTGGGTGTCCATCGGAGCCATCCTCCTCGTCGGCATCGCCGTAACCGGGACACCCGCCGAACTAGCCGCAAACCGAATGCTGATCTTCTCGATCCTTGCGGGAGGAGCAGCGATATCCCTCTCGGCTGCCGCCAGCAGGACCGCGCTACTCGACGCCCAGTTCGAGTTGAATGGCATCGCCGGGCAGTTCAAAGACACTCAGGTCACCTCCGGCTGGTTTCTCGCCCTGTTCGGGATACTGCTGGCCTTCGTCGGTGCAGTCAGCCTGTGGGCGAAGCGCCGCGACATAATCATCAACCAGCAGCGCGCCGAGCGGCAGCGACTCGCTGCCGAGGCAAGTGCAGCCGAGATCCAGGCAGCATTGGAAATCGCCCAGCAGCACCAACGGGAGGCCCGTTCCCAGCAGCAGGGCTAGGCCGGCAAACAAGAGGCTCGTCCGACTGATCGGACGAGCCTTCCTGTTCAACCTCCAGAAGAACGGTTACGCGTCGATGTTCGCCAGATCGGCGACCTTCTCTTTGACGGCAACCGCGGCTTCGGCAAGGCCGGTTGCCTCTTCATCGGTGAGCGGGAGCTGAACCACGGACTTGACACCACCTGCACCGACTTCGGCGATGACTCCGAGGTAGACGTCGTTGATCCCGTACTCCCCCGTCATCCAGGCGCAAACGGGCATCTGCTCGCCTGAATCCTGTACTACTGCTTTTGCCATGTAGGCGGCAGCCGCCGAGGGAGCGTAATAGGCGCTACCTGTCTTGAGGTAGGCGACGATCTCAGCCCCGCCCTTGCGAGTTCTGTCGACAAGATCATCGATAGTCCCCGGGTCGAGCACGTCTGCCAGGGGCTTGCCCTCAACACGGCACAGGGACGGAACCGGAACCATGGTCTCACCATGGCTTCCCAAAGTCACGGCCTCGATCGCCTGGATATCGGCGCCCGTCTTCTCCGCGATGAAGTGGGCAAAACGGGAACTGTCGAGAATTCCGGCCTGCCCAAAGACACGGTTGCGGGGAAGACCCGAGACGTCCGCCGCAAGTGTCGTCATCTGATCGAGCGGGTTGGTGACGACGATGATCACGGCATCAGGCGAATACCTGACGACTTCCTCGACGACACTCTTGACGATCTTGGCATTGACCTCGAGGAGATCCATACGCGACATGCCCGGTTTCCGGGGCAAACCGGCCGTGATGATCACCACGTCGCTCTGCGCAGTATCCGCATAGTCATTGGTACCCACAACCAACGTCCGATGACCCGCAACGGGTCGGCTCTGATTCATGTCCAACGCCAGCCCTTGGGGAAGGCCTTCAACGATGTCCGTCATCACAACTTCGTCGACCACATCCCATTCGGCAAGACGTTGCACCGTTGTCGATCCATATTTGCCGGCCCCAACCACCGTAATCCTGCTCATGTTCTCCGCTCCTTTTCAGTCTGCGCCATCGCCGCTACATACGGGCGATGACGGCCTCCCCGAACTCCGACGTCTTGACCTCCGTTGCATCGTCCATCAGCCGGGCGAAGTCGTATGTGACGATCTTGTCGGCGATGGCGCCCTCCAACCCCTTGACGATGAGATCCGCGGCCTCCGCCCACCCCAGGTGACGGAACATGATCTCCCCTGACAGGATTACCGATCCCGGGTTCACCTTGTCGAGCCCCGCATATTTCGGCGCGGTTCCGTGGGTAGCCTCGAAGATGGCATGGCCGGTGACATAGTTGACGTTGCCGCCCGGTGCGATTCCGATCCCCCCAACCTGGGCGGCGAGCGCATCCGACATGTAGTCGCCGTTGAGATTCATGGTCGCCACAACGTCATATTCTGCGGGTCTAGTCAGGATCTGCTGCAGGAAGGCATCTGCGATTACATCCTGGACGAGGAGCTTGTCACCGGGCTCACCGCCGCAGTCTTCCCAAGACACCGCAACATCGGCGAACTCGTCGCGAACGACCTCATAACCCCAGGTACGGAACGCACCCTCGGTGAACTTCATGATGTTGCCCTTGTGAACCAGCGTCACCGACCGACGGTTGTTCTCCAATGCATACTTGATGGCGGCGCGAACAAGGCGTTTGGAACCGGTCTCCGATATCGGCTTGATACCGAGGCCGCTGTCCTCATTGATCTCCCATCCGAACGTTTCATCGAGAAAATCGAGCAGCTGTCGAACCCCTTCGGAGCCCGACTCGAGCTCCTTGCCGGCGTACACGTCCTCGGTGTTCTCCCGGAAGATGACCATGTCGACAAGTTCCGGATGCTTCACCGGTGAAGGAACTCCGCTATACCAGCGAACCGGGCGCAAACACACATAGAGGTCGAGAATCTGCCGGAGAGCAACATTGAGGCTACGGATACCTCCACCGACGGGGGTCGTTAGAGGGCCCTTGATCCCGACGAGATGGCTGCGGAACATCTCCACCGTCTCATCAGGAAGCCACTGGCCGGTCTGATCAAACGCCTTCTGGCCGGCCAAGACCTCGGTCCAAGCGACCTTCCGGGCGCCCCCGTAGGCCTTTTCCACCGCGGCATCAAAGACTGCCTGGGATGCCGCCCAGATATCGGGGCCGATGCCATCGCCTTCGATGAACGGGATGATCGGCTCATCTGGAACCTCGAGCCCTTCGGGACCCATCTTTATCGCTGTGGCCATCGGCCGTGTCCTCCATGTGCTTCGAGTTCAATCGACGCTAGAGGGTAGTGGATGCCGCAGTCCCGTACCCGGTGCGGGCGTCAGCCGGCCGTGAGCTCGGCGGCGGTCACTGTGTTGGCCAGCAGCGACGCCACGGTCATGACCCCGACGCCTCCGGGGACAGGGGTGATCGCCCCGGCAACGTCGGCCGCAGACTCGAAGTCGACGTCACCCACCAGGCCTTCGGGGGTGCGATTGATCCCGACGTCGATGACGACCGCGCCCGGCTTGAGTTGGTCACCCATAACAAACCCGGGCTTGCCTATCGCCGCCACGACGATGTCCGCCCGACCGATCAGGTCATCGAGGTCTCTAGTGCGTGAGTGCGCCTGGATGACGGTGGCATCGACTCCCTTTGCCCCGAGCATGAGACCGAGCGGCTTTCCCACGAGGACCGATCTGCCAAGCACAAGCGCAACCTTGCCGTCCGTTTCAACCCCGTAGTGCTCGAGGATTCTCATGATCCCGTCCGGCGTCGCCGGACGCAGCGCCGACCGCTCGAGGGCGAGTAGGCCCAGATTGTGCGGATGAAGGCCGTCGGCGTCCTTGGCGGGATCGATGGCACCGACCGCTCGGTTGCCATCCAACCCGGCAGGCAACGGAAGCTGGATGATGATCCCGCTTACGTCTTTGTTCCGATTCATCGAAGCGACGACTCGCTCCACTTGCTCTTGCGAGGTGCCGGCCGGGAGGTGATGATCGAAAGACAGCATGCCGGCCTTTTCCGCGGCACGATGCTTGCTACGAACATAGATCTGGGATGCCGCATCGTCCCCCACGAGGATGGTCGCCAAACCGACCGACTTGCCGCGACCGGCAAGAACTGCGACACGATCTGCTACTTCGGCGCGCAACGCCGCTGCGACATCTTTCCCCGAGAGTATCTCTGCGCTCAATGTCGGAAGTGCCTCGTATTCGTGAAGACGATCGCCATATTGTGCTCGTTGGCGGCCCGGACAACCTCATCGTCGCGCATGGATCCGCCCGGCTCGACGACCGCCACCACTCCGGCGGCCCCGAGCGAGTCGATCCCGTCACGGAAAGGAAAGAACCCGTCCGAAGCCACGACAGCTCCGTAGGCCCGGCGGCTCGCCTGGCGCAATGCACGCTCGGCTGCCCCGACGCGAGATTGGTCGCCTGCGCCGATCCCTACAGCCGCCCGGTCCTTGGCAATCACAATCGCATTCGATTTCGTATGGGCGGCGACGATCCAGGCGAATCGAAGATCTATCAGTAGATCGCTGCTCAAGGGTCGGGTCCCTACCGACTCCCAGTTCGGAGGGAGCTTCCCCGGTTGTGTCTTCGCAACCACATCGCGGCGCTGAGCGACAAAGCCATGCTCAATGCGTCTCAGGTCAAGGTCGGAGCCCTGCGGTGCCCGGGCAACAAGCACCCGAAGGTTCTTCTTGGCGGCCAGGATCTCGCGAGCCCCGTCACTGACCATCGGCGCTACCACGACCTCGGCAAAGTTCTCGATGATGAGGCGAGCAGTGGGCTCATCGAGCTTGCCGTTCAGAGCGATCACTCCGCCGAAAGCCGCAAGGGGGTCGCATTCCCAGGCCGTCAGAAACGCATCCTGGATCGAATTCCGACTGGCAACACCACACGGGTTGGCATGCTTGATGATCACCGCCGTGGCTTCGGCGAAATCATTGACGAGCCGCCAGGCAGCCTCTGCGTCCAGGAAGTTGTTGAAGGACATCTCCTTGCCCTGGATCTGTTCCGCCGACTTCCACCATCCCTCCGCACCGCGCTCGGCGTAGAGCGCTGCCTGCTGGTGCGGGTTCTCGCCGTAGCGGAGCTCGGCGACCCGGTCGAGCGCCAGCATCATCCTTTCGGGAACGTCGCCTGCCTGCTTCTCCAACCAGTCCACGATGGCGGCGTCATACCGGGCGGTTCTGTAGAACGCACTGCGAGCCAGGTCGAGACGTAAGTCGTCGTCGAGGCCTCCGGAGGCAATAGCCGTCGACACAATTTCGTACTGATCAGGGGAAGTCACCACTCCAACCCAGCGGTGGTTCTTGGCCGCGGCGCGCACCATCGTCGGACCGCCGATGTCGATGAGTTCGATCGCCTGCTCCTTGGTGGTCCCTTCGCTGGCGACACCTTCCTCGAAGGGATACAGGTTGACGACAACGAGTTGAATGGGCGCAATTGCCTCGGCATAGAGCTGGTTGCGGTGGTCGGAATTGCCCACATCGGCAAGGATCGCCGCGTGGATCCTTGGGTGGAGGGTCTTCACCCGGCCATCGAGCATCTCGGCGGAACCGGTGACATCCTTGACGGAGGTTACCGGCAAGCCACCGGCCCGCAGGGTGGCGGCGGTACCGCCGGATGCGATGATCTCGACACCCAATGTGACCAGCTTCGCACCAAAATCGAGCAGTCCGGTCTTGTCGCTCACGGAGATCAGCGCTCGACGGACCTTGGTTCGACTCATTCCTCTACCCCTGACCTAGCTCGACCCCTCAGCCTTCCATCGCCTCCAACATGGTCGCCCCCATGTCGGTCGGTGTGGCTGCAACCCGCACGCCGGCCGCTTCGAGAGCGGCGATCTTGTCGGCTGCGGTTCCCTTGCCCCCCGAGATTATGGCCCCGGCATGACCCATGCGCTTGCCTGCGGGAGCCGTGGTCCCCGCGATAAATCCCGCGACGGGCTTCGTCATGTTCTCGGTAATCCATGCCGCGGCCTCTTCTTCCGCGGTGCCTCCGATCTCGCCGATCATGATGACGCCCTCCGTCGCCGGATCGCTGTTGAACAACTCGAGGCAGTCGATGAAGTCTGTCCCGTTTACCGGATCGCCTCCGATACCGATGGCGGTCGTCTGGCCGAGACCTACCTGGGTCAGCTGGTGCACCGCCTCATAGGTGAGCGTGCCTGATCGGCTCACCACTCCGATACGGCCGGCTTCGTGAATGTATCCAGGCATGATCCCGATCTTGCATTCCCGCGGCGTGATAACCCCCGGGCAGTTGGGACCTACCAGCCGGGTCCGGCGACTCGCCAGATAGCTCTTGGCCTTGACCATATCTGCTACCGGTATGCCCTCGGTGACACACACGATGAGCTCGAGACCGGCGTCGGCACCCTCCATGATGGCGTCCGCGGCAAATGGAGGCGGCACGTAGACCACACTGACGGCAGCGCCGGTCGCGGCAACGGCCTCGTTCACCGTGCGGAATATCGGCAGCTCGACCCGGTAGCCGTCGGACCTGTCCGGAACCCCGGAGTGATCCGTCTCCCCCTCGTACAGCTCGGTCTGACCGGCACGGGAGGGGTGCACCGCACCCACCATCTGCGTCCCGTACGCGATTGCCTTGTCGGTGTGGAAGCGACCGGTTTTGCCCATCCCCTGGACGATGACACGGGTGTTCCTATCGATGAGAACGCTCATGACCGTGTCGCCTCCAGAATCTTCTCCGCCGCATCCTTCATGTCTTTGGCGCTCAGTATGTTTAGCCCGGATTGGTCGAGGATCGCTTGACCCAACCCGACGTTGGTTCCCTCGAGTCGCACAACCAGCGGCATCTCCAGCCCCACCTCGGCGACCGCTTCAACGACCCCCTGGGCAATCGTGTCACATTTCATGATGCCGCCAAATATGTTGATCAGGATGCCCTTTACGCTCGGGTCCCGCGTGATGATCTTGAAAGCCGCGGCCACCTGGTCTTTGTCGGCTCCGCCGCCGACGTCCAGGAAGTTGGCCGGCTCGCCACCGACGTACTTGATGATGTCCATCGTGGCCATGGCCAGACCGGCGCCGTTGACCATACAACCGATAGTGCCATCCAACTTGATGAAACTGAGCCCGTATCCGGAGGCCTCTATCTCCGCCGCGTTCTCTTCACTGAGATCTCGCATGTCCTGCACATCGGGATGCCGGTAGAGAGCATTGGCCTCAAAGCTCATCTTGCCGTCCAGTGCCAGCACATCACCGGCCTTTGTCACTACGAGCGGATTGATCTCGACCAAATCGGTGTCGAGCTCCACGGCAGCCTCGGTCAATTCCTTGATGAACCGAACACCGTTCTTCCACGCCGTTCCGGCGAGACCGAGTCCGAAGGCCAACTCGCGAGCCTGGAAATCGAGCAGGCCGAGACCGGGATCGATCTCGGCCTTCAGGATCTTCTCCGGCGTTTCCTCCGCAACGATCTCGATCTCGGTTCCGCCCTCGGTGGAAACCATGACGATGTTCTTGCTCGACGACCGATCGAGCACTATCGATAGATACAGCTCACGGTCGATATCGATGCCTTGCTCGATGTAGAGCCGGTTTACGACCTTCCCCTCGGGACCGGTTTGTACAGTGACGAGGGTCGAACCGAGCATCCGTGCGGCTAGTTCACCGACCTTGCGCTTCGCGGCCTCGACGCCACCCTCGATACCGTCGAGAACGACGTTCACACCTCCGAGTTCCGGGTCCTCCGCAAAGCGACCTTTGCCTCTGCCGCCTGCGTGTATCTGCGATTTCACAACGACTACCGGATTCCCGGTAGCTTCCGTTAGCGGCGCAACCGCCGCCACAGCCTCAGCGACGGTGGTCACCATCTCCCCTCGTGGGACCGGAATCCCACGCTCCGCCATCAGCTCCTTCGCCTGAAACTCATGGATCTTCAACTGTCTCTCCCTCTAGTCACCAGAATCGTCGCTCTCACTCCCGTGCGACGCTTGGCTGGTGTTTAGCTCGACCTATCTCAATCGGTGTGCGAAAAGCGATCTTCTACCCATTCGGTGATGTCCGACAGCGGCGTTCCCGGGGTGAAGATCATCTCCAACCCTGCCTGTTCTAGCTTCGGCAGATCCTCGTCCGGGATGATCCCGCCACCGAACACGACAATGTCATCTGCCTCCCTGTCGCGAAGCAGTTCGACAATCCTGGGGAACAGAGTCATATGAGCGCCCGACAGCACGGACAATCCGATCCCGTCCACATCTTCCTGAATCGCCGTCTCCACTATCTGCTCCGGTGTTTGGTGCAGGCCCGAATAGATCACTTCACAACCTGCGTCGCGCAGCGCCCGCGATACGACTTTCGCTCCGCGATCGTGACCGTCGAGGCCGGGTTTTGCTACAAGAATTCGGACAGGCATGTCGTTGCAGACAATAGTCGTCGCGTAGCGGCGCGGCCGCTGCTCAAACCTTCTCGAGCGGGGCAAGCTCGAGATGGAGGTGTTTGACACCCGCCCCATCGAAATTGACGACGGCTTCGACTCCGGCCACACGCCGGATCGTCCCCTCCCCCCACTTCGAATGACGAACCCGATCGCCCACGTTCAGCTCGGCGGCGGTCACCTTGGGACGAGCGCCACTCGGCTGCAGCTTCGAAGGCCGCTTCCGTTTCCGTGCGGTCTCCACCAGATTGTCGGGGAGCTCGCGCAGAAACCGGCTCGGCGGGTTGTAGTTGTTGGTGCCGAACATACTGCGGCTCCAGGCTCTGGTCAGGAACAGACGCTGCATGGCCCGGGTGATGCCGACGTAGCACAGCCGTCGTTCTTCCTCCAGCTCCGCAGGGTCGCCGAGTGATCGCATGTGGGGGAACACGCCGTCCTCCATGCCGACGATGAACACGCTGGGATACTCCAGACCCTTGGCATTGTGCAGCGTCATCAGCGTGACGACCTCAACGTCCTCGTAGCTGTCGGTGTCGGTCACAAGACTGATAGATTCGAGGAATAGCTCGGTCTTGCGGAGGCCATCGAGCTCCGTCCACTCCTCCCTGCCGTAAGCTACCGGGCCGTTCTCCTCGAAATCCGCTGCCGCCGAGACAAGCTCCCTGAGATTCTCTTCTCGACCCATGGCTTCAATCGATCTCTCGGAGCGGACCATGTCGAGGTAGCCGGTTTCGCTGAGGATCGCCTCGAGCCCGGCACGTGGCCCCTGCTCGGCGAGGAATGTCAGGTGGTCGATGAGTCCAACGAAATCCGCCATTGCCCGCTGTGCCCTGGACGACAACCGGGGGTTGTCGGCGGCGCGTCGCAGCGCCTCGAAGAAGACAACGCCCTCGTCTTCGGCATGGCGATCGACGTGGGCGACGCTGGTGGCGCCGATCGCTCGCTTCGGCATGTTGACGATGCGTTTGGCGGCCACGGTGTCGTCCGGATTGGCGACGACCCGCAGATAGGCAAGGACGTCTTTGACCTCGCGTCGGTCGTAGTACTTCACACCGCCGACGACCTGGTATGGCTGACCGAAGTTGACGAACGTCTCTTCGATTACACGGCTCTGGGCGTTGGTCCTGTAAAAGACGGCTATCTCGCGGGCGTCCTGGCCGGCGGAACGCAGTGTGGCTACCGCCTCGGCAACGAACGCCGCTTCGTCGTGCTCGTCCTCGGCTTCGTAGCTGATGATCTTGTCGCCATGGCCAAATTCGGTCCACAGGCGCTTTGGCTTGCGGTTCGGGTTGTTCGAGATCACCGCGTTGGCGGCCTGCAAGATGGTTTCGGTCGAGCGGTAGTTCTGTTCGAGCATGACGATCTGAGCGTCGGGAAAGTCCTTCTCGAATTCGTTGATATTGCGGATGTCGGCGCCGCGGAATCTGTAGATACTCTGATCGCCGTCGCCGACAACGCACAGATTGCGATGCTTCTCCGTGAGTAGCCTGACCAGCACGTACTGGGCATGATTGGTGTCCTGGTACTCGTCGACCAACACGTACTCGAATCGATCCTGGTACCGCTGCAACACGTCGGGATGCGCGCGGAACAGGTCAACGGTCAGCATGAGGAGATCGTCGAAGTCCATGGCGGAAGCTTCAACAAGACGCTGCTGATACAGCCGGTAGACATCGGCGATCTTCTCGTGATAGAAGCCCGAATCTGACGAGGCGAAGCTCTCGTAATCGATGAGCTCGTTCTTGGCATTGGATATCGTTGCCCGAATGCTGCGCGGGGGGAAGCGCTTCGGGTCGAGATCGAGGTCCTTTACGCACATCGTCACCAGCCGTAGCGAGTCCGCAGAGTCGTAGATAGAAAACGCCGAGCGATAGCCGAGGTGGTGGGCTTCTCTTCTCAGGATCCGCGAGCAGGCACTGTGGAATGTCGACACCCACATATCACGGGCGACACCGCCGACCAGGCCTTCGACACGGTCCTTCATCTCACCTGCAGCCTTGTTGGTGAAGGTAATGGCGAGAATCGCAAACGGAGAGACGTGGTGATCCCTGATCAGATGTGCCACCCGCCGCGTCAGGACGCGCGTCTTGCCGGACCCCGCCCCGGCCACAACAAGCAGCGGGCCGTCGGTTGCGGCGACCGCATGGCGCTGGGCAGGGTTGAGACCCTCGAGAAGGGGGGAATCGGGCATGGGGCAGAGAGTATACGGGGATCGCCAGCGGTGATTACAGGCGTGTAGTTCGACTTCGTTTGCAGTTCGCCTGCGGCTCTCCTTGTCGGTCCCCCCGCCTTCTGCCGGGGGAAGGTCCCGCCACACGGAGTACGGGGTGGAGCGGTGTGGGCCAGGAGCAAGCCGGCCACCAGACCTCTCGAACTCCCGCACCTCTTTGGTCGGAGGAGGCAGTTGTGTCGCCATCGGCACTCCAGGTGGGCCTTACACCCGATAGTGCATCAGAAACAGCCGATTGCACGGCAGGAAACTGTCCCGAATCGATCCGACCCGTGGCCGGCACAATCCGTACTAGGGACCCAACAGGGAACGAAGCTGGGCGGCGAGTGCTCCCTCGCGGAAGTCCGCCTTCTCGAAAAAGGCGTCGACGCCGGCCGCGATGGCGCGCTCTTGATCTTCCGACTTCGCAACACCGGAAAGCATCACGATGGGCACCTGGATTCCTGCATCGCGTACCTTGCGAACCAGTTCCACGCCATCTTGCGCCGGCATCGAGAAATCGACTACCAGGGCATCGACGTGCTCTTCATTCATCACCTCGAGCGCCTCGAAGGCGCTCTCGGCGACACTGGTTGTGAACCCGCTGGATGCAAGTGATCCGGCGATAACGGCCCGGGCACCCTGGGAGTCATCGACTACCAGCACCCGGGAACGAGGCGCCATCGGTTGCGGGACCGCCTGGCACATCTGGACGACCGCACCAGCGTCGAGCACAAGCACAACTTCTCCCCCGCCCATCAGGGCTGCCCCGGTGATATGCGACGGCCCGGCAACGACCGGACCGAGTTCCTTTGCGGCAACCTCCCGCATACCGATGACATCGCTGACACCAATCGCCGCGGTGCCGGCACGATGCGCCAGGACCACGACCTCCACCGCCGGACGTTTGTCTGTGGCCCCGACCACGTCTGCTATCGGAGCAAGCGAGATGTCGTTTCCTTCGAAGTTGAGTACGTGCCGATCTCCCTCGGATCGAAGTGTCGCTGATTCGATCGGCAACACGGCCTCGATAACTGCTTCCGGGATACCCCACTTCATCCCGCCTGAATCCACGATGAGCACCCGCTGCAGATCACGAACCGTCGGCACGAGAAGGGTGATAGTGGTGCCGACTCCTGCATCAGAATCGAGCCGAATGCGGCCGTACAGTGATTCGACGGCCTCAGCAACATTCGCCAGACCTGCACCGACACTGTTGAGCTCGTCCCCCGCTTTGGTGGTGAATCCGGGGAAGAACAGAATCGGGCGCAACATCTCAGTATCGACTGGCGAGTCCGCAGCAACGAGACCTTGAGCAACGGCCAGTTGCCTCACCGCGTCGTAGTCGATACCCGACCCGTCATCGTGCACAATGACTTCGAAGCTGGCACCACGTCTCTCCAGTGAGACCGACACGACACCCGTCTCGGGTTTCCCCGCTGCTCTGCGTTGAGCAGGAAGCTCGATGCCGTGATTGACCGCGTTCACGATTAGCTGGCGAACCGGATCGGAGATCTTGTCGAGAACCTGACGATCCACGTCGAGGTCGTCGGCAGCAGAGATCTCGAACCTGATCTCCTTGCCGAGCTTCTTGGCCAAATACCGGACCAGCTGCGGCAGGGTGTTTGTCATCTGGCGAACCGGCACAGCACCGAGCTCCATCGCACTCATTTCCAGCGAGGAAGTCGCCCGAACCAGCTCGGTCATGTGCTCGATCGTGTCCAGGGTCACCTCTGAGGAATAGCGGATCTCGCCGAGCACGCTGTCTAACTCCACGCGCAGGCTGGCTACGTGGTTGATGAGCCGGTAGAGCCGGCCGGCGCTCACCTGGATGGTCTGCCCTGATGCCCAGTTCTCCAACGAGCTGAGCAACCCTCCCAGGTCCGGTCCGTATATCTCCGAGTCGTCGATCGCCGACCCAATGACCTCAGTCGGGGATGACTCGAGCGGGACCGAGCGAGCCGATACCAAGCCTTGTCTCTCCGGAATCTCCCGCGGTGTCGCAGGCTCCTCCGAAACCGCGGCGTCGCTGACCGGCTGCCGGGTGGGCG
This sequence comes from uncultured Acidimicrobiaceae bacterium, assembly GCA_947258985.1. Classification (GTDB taxonomy): domain Bacteria; phylum Actinomycetota; class Acidimicrobiia; order Spongiisociales; family UBA5794; genus JAAETI01. The sequence goes on along the minus strand of CAMYKI010000007.1, from coordinate 23,076 downwards.
GATCCAAGTGGGGAACGGCGGGAGTAGGCGCCGGGTCGGGAGTCCGCTGGGGAGCGGGTTCACTCACCGGCTCGGGTGTAGGTGCGGGCTCGGGAACCGCGGACTGTTCCGGCTCGGGAGCCGCGGATTGCTCCGGCTCGGGTGTAGGTGCGGGCTCGGGAGCCGCGGACTGTTCCGGCTCGAGTGTCGGCGCGGGCTCGGGAGCCGCGGACTGTTCCGGCTCCGGCTTGGCGATTTCCTCCGGTGCAGCCGGGACTCCTGGAAGTTGCACGACATCGGCGATCTGACCGCCGTCGCCATCTTCGGACTCGGCCGCAGCCAGGGGGGAGGAAGCTGTTTCCGTCGCAGAAGGAGTTTCCGCCTGCTCGCCGAGCATGTAGCCGGTGGCCCGGTTGAGCTTCTCCATCGCATCATTCATCTCGGGGCTGCCGGAGTCCGGGTCTGCCTCGGTTGCCGGCATCAGCGACTCGGCCAGCGTAACGAGGGCCCGGCCGAGATTCGGATACGGTTCGACATCGCCGGCCTTGACGGCTCGCCACAGGTCTTCGATCATCTTGCCCGCGTCGGACATCGCCTCAAAGCCCATTACTCGAGCCGTGCCCTTGATGGTGTGGCCCTCGCGCAGCATGACAGCGGCCATCTCTTCGTCAACGCCACCGCGTTGCATGGCCTGCCCGCCCTCGATCAGTCGAGCTGATCTCTCTTCGACTTCATCGAGGAACATCTGAAGAAGCTCAGGATCTGCGCTCCAACTCACGCTCTGCCCTTCCAATGCCCTAGTAGTCCGCTATCGACGCGAGCAACTAGTCACTTGAGTCATAAGGTACCGTTTACGGCCCGTTTTGCTACCCGTCGGCCGTTTACTCCCACTCGATAGTGGCCGGCGGTTTTGAGGAAATGTCATAGGCCACCCGGTTGATCCCTTCAACCTCGTTGATAACGCGTGATGAGATTCGCTCGAGCACCTCGTATGGCAGCCGCGCCCAGTCGGCAGTCATAGCATCCTCGCTGGTCACTGCACGGACTACGAGCGGGTACGCATAGGTTCGCCCGTCTCCCTGGACACCAACGGACCGGATCCCGGGGAGAATTGCGAAGCTCTGCCACAACTCGTTGTACAACCCTGCACGCCGAACCTCTTCGAGCACGATGGCATCAGCGGCGCGCAGGATATCGAGACGCTCCTTGGTCACCTCACCGATGATCCGCACGGCAAGGCCGGGACCTGGAAATGGCTGGCGCCACACAATCTCCTCGGGAATTCCCAGCTCCTCGCCGACTGCCCGCACCTCGTCCTTGAAGAGATCCCGCAGCGGCTCAATCAGCTGCAACTCCATATCCTCCGGCAAACCGCCAACGTTGTGATGGCTCTTGATCTTGGCTGCGTCGGCAGTTCCCGATTCGATGACATCCGGGTACAAGGTCCCCTGCACGAGGAACCGAACGTCGGTGACCTCGGCGGCCACCTCTTCGAATACACGAATAAAGGTCTCCCCGATGATCTTGCGCTTCTCCTCGGGATCGGTGACGCCTGCTAGGGCTCCAAGGAAGCGCTCCTCAGCATTGACGTGAATGAGATTCATGTGGAAGCTCGACCGGAAAGTCTCTTCGACCTGCGTCGCCTCGTCCTTCCGAAGCAGACCGTGGTCCACGAACACACATACCAATTGATCGCCAATTGCCTTGTGCACGAGGGCGGCTGCAACCGATGAATCCACCCCTCCGGAGAGACCGCATATAACGGAACCACCATCGACGGTTGCTCTGACCGCATCTACGGATTGCTCGATGATGCCGGCGTGGGTCCACAGGGGGCGGGCTCTACACGCTTCGTAGAGGAAATGCTTCAGCATCTCCTGGCCGCGTTGGGTATGGACCACCTCGGGGTGGAACTGAACCCCATAGATGCCGCGATCCACGCTCTCCATGGCGGCCACAGGCGAATCGGGCGTGGCCGCGATCACGGTGAACCCCGGCGGGGGCTCCGCGACCGCGTCGCGATGACTCATCCAAACTTGTTGCTCTTCGGGAAGACCCCGAAGCAACTGCGATGGCGCAACAACCGTGAGGTCGGCCCGGCCATATTCGGCGACATCGTTGCGGGCAACCGTGCCCCCGAGGCTGTGGGCAATCACCTGATGCCCGTAACAAATCCCCAGCACCGGAATGCCCAGCTCGAAGACTGCGGGATCGAGGTCGTAGGCATCGGCGGCATAGACCGAAGCCGGCCCGCCGGAGAAGATGATTCCAACGGGAGCCATCTCGCGAATTTCGGCAGCTGAGATGGTTCTGGGCACGATCTCGGAGAAAACATGTGCCTCGCGAACCCGTCTTGCGATGAGCTGGGCGTACTGGGCGCCGAAGTCAACAACGAGAACTCGGTCGAAATCGCCGGTCGATGCCTGTCCGGCCGGGGTGCTCACGCTATCCCATCCCGACGTGTTGCGATTTCTGCAGCGTCTTGCCTTCGGTTTGGAGAGCCGGGGCGACCATGACCTCAGCCTTCTGGAACTCCTTCACATTGGCGTACCCGGTCGTCGCCATCGACACTCGAAGCGCACCAAACAAGTTGCGTCTGCCGTCGTTCTCGTGGGCGGGGCCAACGAGGATCTCCTCCAATGTCCCGAGTTCCCCCGTCTTCACTCTGGTTCCCCTGGGCAAGGTCGGATGGAACGTCGCCATACCCCAATGGTTACCCTTTGCCGGGGCTTCCTTCGCCGTCGTGAGTGGGGAGCCGAGCATGACTGCATCCGCTCCGCAGGCAATTGCTTTCGCAATGTCGCCCCCGGTACGCATCCCCCCGTCCGCGATCACGTGCACATATCTGCCGGTCTCCTCCAGGTAACGCGTCCTGGCCCCGGCGGCGTCGGCAATCGCCGTGGCTTGCGGAACACCGATGCCGAGAACACCCCGCGAGGTACACGCCGCACCAGGGCCAACCCCAACCAACACACCGACCGCCCCGGTCCGCATGAGGTGAAGCGCCCCTGAGTACGACGCCACTCCGCCGACGATCACCGGGACCGGAACATCGGCGATGAATCGGAAGAGGTCGAGGGGTTCCACGCGGCTCGAGACATGTTCGGCCGACACCACCGTGCCCTGCACCACCAGGACGTCGAGTCCTGCATCAAGTGCGTGCCGGTACCAGCGCTCCACGTTCTGCGGGGTCAGGCTGGCGGCGGCAAGCACTCCGGCCGACTTGATTTCCGCAACCCTCTTTCCAATGAGGTCCGGCTTGACCGGCTCCTGATATACCTTCTGGATTACGGCCGTCGCCACATCGGTGGCAGCGGCACCAATTTCCTCATAGACCGGGGTCGGGTCCTCGTAACGGGTCCACAGACCCTCGAGATTGATCACTCCCAGTCCACCGAGTCGGCCTATCTCTATCGCCGTCGATGGGCTCACCGAGGAGTCCATGGCGGCGCCCATCATGGGAAGTCCGAAGGTGAAGGCATCGATCTCCCAGTCGAGCTGAACATCCTCCGGATCTCGGGTACGGCGCGAAGGAACGATGGCTATGTCGTCGAATCCCCAGGCACGTCGCCCGGACTTGGCAATACCGATTTCTATCTCCACCGAAATCCTCCAGATGTGGCACCAGCACGCGGCAGCGTACCAGGCGGCCCCATCCCCGGTTATTGGGTACCCGGCGGCTCGCATGATCGCTGCCACCGCAACAGCGGTGACGATTCATCGCGCCCAAGATTTGGCCCACATTCAGCGCGTTAACCTCGTGTACATGGCACTACGAACAGAGAGTCTCGAGCAACTCGACAACGGTACATTCGACGTCCTCATTGTGGGGGGCGGCATCAACGGGGCGGTTTCGGCGGCCGTGCTCGCCGGGCGGGGTGCTTCGGTCGCCCTCATCGATCGCGGTGATTTCGGGGCCTTCACCAGTCAGGAGTCGTCCAATCTCGTATGGGGTGGCTTCAAGTACCTCGAGAGCTACGAGTTCTTCCTCGTCCGCAAGCTGTGCGTTTCCCGCAACAGACTGATCAAGGCCTACCCCGACAACATAAAGCCGATACCGTTCTTGGCGGCCCTCGACCACGGCTCGCCGTTCCCCCCCTGGCTGGCCATTCTCGGCAGCACGGCATACTGGGCGATAGGTAGCTTCAAGACGCACAACCCACGGCTGCTCAATCCGGACAAGATCGAAGCGACCGAACCTGTCATCAACACCACGGGTGTGCGCGGCGGAATCGAGTACTACGACGCGTATCTGAAGGACAACGACTCCCGCTTTGTCTTCAGCTTCGTCCGCTCGGCGATGGATGTCGGGGCAACGGCCGCCAACTATGTGGAACTGGTGGATGCGGAACGCACTGAGGTCGGTTGGCGCGCCAAGCTGCGCGATGTCGACGGCGGCGGCGACTTCGAGTGCACCGCCCGGATGATCGTCAACGCCGCCGGGCCGTTCATCGACGGCCTCAACCAGGATCTCGATCTGAAGACGAAGCACCGCGTCGTCTACTCGAAAGGCATCCATCTCATCGTTGATCGCATTACGCCCAATGAGAGAGTGCTGGCGTTCTTCGATGACACCCAGCGACTGTTCTATGTGATTCCCATGGGAAGACGCTCGGTCATTGGAACCACCGATACCCGGGTCACCGATCCCTACACCGAGGTCGATGATGACGACCGCACCTTCCTCCTCGATCAGATCAACGCACGGCTCGATCTCGATGAACCGCTGACAACAGACGACATCATCGCCGACCGCAGCGGCGTACGCCCCCTGGTGGTCAAGACCGAAGGCGACGACATGACGGATGTCGACTGGACAAAGCTCTCGCGAAAGCATGAGATCGAGGTCAACAGGAAGCGAAAGGTGATATCGATCTTCGGAGGCAAGCTCACGGATTGCCTCAACGTCGGTGAGGAAGTCGCCAAAGCCGTCGAAGAACTCGGGGTACCGCTCGAAGACGATACCCACAACTGGTACGGCGAACCCGCCAAGGCGACCCGCCAGGAGTTCTACCGCCAGGCACGTTTGATGAAACTCGATGACCTGCGGCACAAGCCCGATGTGGAACCGCTGTCGGATCGACTGTGGCGACGCTACGGGCGGCGCGCCTTCGAGATGCTCGACGAAATCAGGGCCAACCCGGAGATGGGCCGCGACATCATGGAGAACGCCGACTATCTGCGCGTAGAGCTGCACGTAGCCGCCGGCACGGAGATGATCACCAAGCTCGAAGATTTCATGCGAAGGCGTTCCAAGATCAGTCAGGTCGTCCCCGGCGATGCCGTCAAGTCCTCGTCCGGGCTCCGCGAGGTGGCCGAGATCTTGTTTGGCGAGCGGGCCGACGAGCGACTCATGGAGTATTTCGGTGAAGTCCCACCAGCCGTCGCAGAATAGCCAACCGGCGTTTTCAGAAAACTCGGGTTTCTGCCGATACTCCCCCGGATAGATGTGAGTAGCCCGTGAAGCGCGTCCTCAGGGATCCCGTTGTGATCGCCATATTGGCGATCGGAGTCATCGCGGTCGTGGTCTCCTTTCTGTTGATCAGGCAGAACCAGAAGGACAACGCAACCAGATGGCTCGATCAGCGCGCTGAGATCGTCACCCAATCGACCGTCGATACGATCAGCAACACTCTGCGGGACCTGAACGCCATAGCCGCGTTCATGGGCAGCACAGATGATCTCAGCCAGGCGCAGTTCGCAGAGTTCGTCGACCAACTCGACCTGAATCCGGGGGTCATCGGCGTCGGGTACCTGGCCCTGGTAGCAGGCGATGAGATCGACAACTTCATGCGGGAGGCTACGGCCGACGTTCCTGGATTCACGTTGCTTCGTTTCGACGGTTTGGGCGGCGTTACACCGGACGACACCCCTCGCGCCACCTATCACCCCCTCCGCTTTGTCCATGGCGGCCCATTCCTGGACATTGTCGTCTCCGAAACTCCCATCGAATCGCAGATCGATGCCCTCGGGTTTGACCTCGCTTCTGAGCCGCAGTGGAATCCGGCATTCGAACGCGCCGTTGAGATGGCCGCACCGTCGATTTCGGAGCTACTCGAGGTCGGCGGAGCCTTCGAGGAGAAGGCCTTCGGAGTCGCCCACCCGGTCTTCGGAGAAACCGGCGAACTCGAAGGCATGTTGGTCGCCCCTGGTCTGGAGATGCTCCTCACAGGCGATCTCGGTGTTTCGATCACCGACAAAGTGACCTGGTCGGTCGACAGTCGACAGTCCGAGGCGATTGCGTCACAGTGGCCGGAGTGGACGAGGGAAGTCGAGCTCCCCGGATCGACCTGGACCGTCACTGTCGAGCCCACCGAACGCGCCTTGGCGGAGCTATTTCCCAACACAACCTGGATCGTTGTTGTGGTTGGGCTCGGCGTGACCCTGGCCCTGGCCACAACCGCTCACCAGATGAGGCTGCGCCGTCGGGAGCAGACCGAAATCGAGGACCTGCAGCGCACGTCGGCGGACAAAGACAGGTTCCTGGCCGCCGTGTCGCATGAACTCCGCACTCCGCTCACCGTCGTCGTTGGATTGGCGCACGAGCTTGTGGACCGTCCCGAGTCTTTCGGAAAGGAGGAGAGGACCGCCCTCCTGCAGATGATCGGGGAACACAGCGAGGAGGCGAGCGCCATCGTTGCCGACCTCCTCGTAGCCGCCCGGTACGACATCGGGCGAGTCCCGGCGGAGCTCGAGCCGGTCGACCTCGGCGAGATCGTCCGTGCCGTGATCGATACGTCGGCCCTGCCCGATGTCACGACGACCGGCCGACCCGGGACGGCACACGCCGATCCCAGCCGGGTACGACAGATCTTGCGAAATCTGTTGATCAACGCAGCCCGCTACGGAGGACCCCAAGTGCAGGTGCGTTTCACCGAGGGCGCCTCGCATGTCGCCATCGGGGTAGCCGACAACGGCGATCCCATCCCGCCGGATGAGCGGAGGCGGATTTTCGACCCGTATACATCGGCGCACGATGGAGGGGCTCACATGGCATCCATCGGCCTTGGCCTGTATATCTCTCTCGAGCTGGCCAGACTGATGGGGGGCAACATCGCTTACAGCCACGATGGTGAATACAGCCTGTTCGAGCTGACGCTCCCCCGTCACGAGCAGAACGCCAAGGCCCCGGCCGGGGCTATTCGCTAGCCCCACCACCCATTCGCATGCGAGTTGCTGCATATCCTTTGCGAGACATGCCTTTTTCGGGGTTCCATCGTCACCTCCCGATGGGCCATTGTCCCCTGGAATCACCGGCCTTCGGCGGCCAAGGTGGGGCCGACACTCGAGTGAGGATCAATGAGCGACACAACGACACGCCGCGTCGTCGAGGCCTCGAACCGTCAACAGGGGGATCACCCATCTGGTGACAACCGGTTCGAGCTCGTCGATAAACATCTAAAACGAGCTCGCTACGAACAGGACCAGCTCATTGAGACCCTGCACGTGGCTCAGGATGTCTTCGGCTACCTCTCAGAGGACATCCTGATCTACGTCGCCAGGGCTCTGCGGCTTCCGCCGAGCATGGTCTACGGCGTAGCGACCTTCTACCACTTGTTTACTTTTGAACCGCCTGGAGACCACTCCTGTACGGTGTGTACCGGCACCGCCTGCTTCGTGAAGGGCGCCGACGCCATAGTCCAAGGCGTATCGGACGCCTACTCGGTGCCGACCGGAGAGACCTCGGCGGATGGCAGCCTGACATTGAAGACTGCCCGTTGTCTCGGCTCGTGCGGTCTCGCTCCAGTGGTGGTCCTTGACGGCAGTGTCTTGAGTCATCAGAACGCTGAGTCGACTCTCGAACTTGTTGGAACGGCAGTGGGAGGTGAGGGCTGATGGCAGCACCCATCGACCTCCACGAAGTCATGGAGCGCGAGCGCGAGGAACGGTTCCGAACCCGGTGGCGCGTCAAGGCTTGCTCGAGCACCGCATGTCTCTCCGCCGGTGCCGGGGCCACTATCAAGGCGGTTGAGGACCTGGTCGAACGGGAAGACATGGCGCTCGAAGTTCAGGTCATCCCGACCGGCTGCATGGGGTTGTGCAGCGCCGGCCCGCTGGTGCGAATGATGCGACGTGGTGGAGACGAGAGCGACTACCAGAAAGTGACTCCAGAGGCCGCCATCGAGATCGTGCGCAGTCACGTGCTGGACGAACAGCCGGTTCCCGAGTACGAACTCGACGTGACAATGCCGTTCTTCACCAGCCAGGAGCGGGTCGTCCTCGCCAACGGTGGAGTCATCAATCCGGACCGCATCGAGTCCTACGTGGCCCACGGTGGCTACCAAGCGCTCGAAAAGGCACTGACGACAATGAAGCCCAAGCAGGTGATCGAGCAGATCAGGCTATCCCGGATCCGGGGTCGCGGCGGTGCCGGCTATCCCGTTGCCAGCAAGTGGGGCCTGCTGGCCTCGGCCCCCGGCAAAACCAAGTACGTGGTTGCCAACGGCGATGAGGGCGACCCGGGTGCCTACATGGATCGCACAATCATGGAGGATGATCCACACCGGGTCATCGAGGGCATCGCCATTGCCGCCTACGCGACCGGAGCATCTGAGGCTTACATTTACGTCAGAGCCGAGTACCCGCGAGCCATCGAACGGCTCGACAGAGCGATCCGGGTCGCCAGGCGCAACCGTCTCCTGGGCCGCAAGATCCTCGACACCAATTTCAACTTGTCGGTCGAGGTTCGGATCGGTGCAGGCGCCTTTGTCTGCGGCGAAGAAACCGCGCTGCTGGCCTCAATCGAAGGTCTGAGAGGCACTCCCCGCTTGCGACCGCCCTACCCCACCGAAAAGGGACTGTGGGGCGCTCCGACGATGATCAACAACGTGGAGACCCTCGCCAACATCGCGCCGATCATCGATCGGGGGGGCGAGTGGTTTGCGTCGCTTGGTACCGAGAAGAGCACCGGAACCAAAGTGTTCGCCCTCGCCGGCGACATCACCAACACCGGGTTGATCGAGGTGCCGATGGGCACGTCGCTTCGTGAAATAGTTGCGGACATCGGCGGCGGCGTTCCCAACGGCAAGGAGTTCAAGGCCGCACAGACCGGCGGCCCATCCGGAGGGTGTATCCCGGCCAAGTTCCTGGACACGTCCGTGGACTACGACAGTCTCCGCGAACTTGGCTCGATCATGGGTTCCGGCGGTCTCATCGTTATGGACGAGGACGTCAAGATGCCGGACGTGGCCAAGTACTTCATGGAGTTCTCGATGGACGAGAGCTGCGGCAAGTGCACCCCGTGCCGAGCAGGCACTGTGCAAATGCACAGCCTGCTGCAGCGGCTCACCGAGGGCAACGGGTCAAAACAGGACCTGCGAGACCTGGAGCATCTGTGCTCGGTGGTTCGCGACACCAGCCTGTGTGGACTTGGCCAGGCTGCGCCAAACCCGGTAATCAGCACGTTGCAGTACTTCCGATCCGAATACGAAGCACTGATCCACGAGGAGGAGGTCGTCCATGCGTGAGCGACAGCCCGCCGTGAATGTCAGCTTCGACGGAGTCGAATACGAGGGTCTTCTTGGCGAGTCCGTGCTCGAATGTGCCCGTCGCAACGGCGTGGCCATCCCATCGCTGTGCTTCCTCGAAGGACTCACGGTGTGGGGCGGTTGCCGGATCTGCGTGGTCGAGGTGGCAGAGGGTCATCGCCTACGCCCGGCATGCGCTACTCAGGTCGCGGCCGACATGGAGATCAAGATCGAGACGCCAAGGCTCCGGGCATATCGCAAGTCTGTGTTGGAGTTGTTGTTTGCCGAGGGCAACCACGTCTGTGCCGTCTGTGTCTCCAACGGCAACTGCGAACTGCAGGACATGGCCGTCCACTGCGGGATGGACCATGTTCGCTACGACTACCAGTCGCCGGCACGAGAGGTCGACGCCAGCCACCCGAAGTACGTGTTCGATCCCAATCGATGCATCCTGTGCACCCGGTGTGTGCGAGTTTGTGACGAGATCGAAGGCGCCCATGTTTGGGATATCCGCCACCGCGGCCAGCAGGCAGAGCTCATCACCGAGATGAACAAGCCGTGGGGGGAGTCTCTCTCTTGCACCTGGTGCGGGAAGTGTGTTGCAGTCTGCCCGACCGGTTCGCTGGCCTATCAAGGGAGCGCCATCGGCGAGATGGAACACGATCCAGTGATGATCAAGCGACTCGCGGTTGCTCGCAACCGCGGTGAGTGGCTTGATCCAAAGGGGGTGTCGTGAAGCAAGCAAGAATCGCCACCGCCTGGCTAGGAGGTTGCTCGGGTTGCCACATGTCATTCCTCGACATGGATGAATGGCTCTTTGAGTTGGCCGATGTCGCCGACATCGTCTACAGCCCCATTGCCGATATCAAGGAGTTTCCCAGCGACGTCGACGCAACGCTCGTCGAAGGTGCGGTAGCCAATGAGGACAATCTCGAACTTGCCCGAGACATTCGAGCGAAGTCGCGGCTGGTCCTTTCTTTCGGCGACTGTGCAGTCAGCGGCAATGTGACGGCGATGCGGAATCCACTTGGCGATCCGCTTCAGATACTGGAAGCCGTCTACGTGGATGCACCGGACCGCGATGGGTTGATCCCGAACGCCGCCGGGATCGTTCCGCCCTTGCTGCCCAAGGTGCTGCCATTACACAAGATCATCAGGGTCGACGCATTCATACCCGGATGCCCTCCCCCGGCTGACCGCATTCAAGCGGCGCTGGAAGCCCTGCTCGAAGGCGTCCTTCCCCCAAATCGGGGCGAAGCTATCCGATGGGGTTGAGGAATGACCATGTCTAACACCGTAGTGATTGATCCGGTGACTCGGATCGAAGGGCACGCAAAGATCGCTATTGCACTCGACGAAGCGGGACAGGTAGACACTGTGCGTTTCAGCGTTACCGAGTTCCGCGGCTTCGAAGAGTTCTGCAAGGGACGGCCGGTTTGGGAAATGCCCAGCCTGACCGCTCGCACCTGTGGCATCTGCCCAGTCAGCCATCTCTTGGCGTCGGCCAAGGCCGGGGACGCCATCATGGGCGTTCGCATCCCCTCAACCGGCGTCAAGCTGCGACGGTTGGTCAATCTGGGCCAGATCATTCAAAGCCATGCGCTGAGCTTCTTCCATCTCAGCTCCCCGGATCTGCTGCTCGGCTGGGACGCCGATCCCGCCGTCCGTAACGTGTTCGGGCTAATGGGGGCCGAGCCGGAGTTGGCGCGCCGCGGAATCCGGCTGCGCGGGTTCGGCCAGTCGGTCATCGAGGCCATCGCCGGCCGCAAGGTTCACTCCCCCGGCATCGTCCCGGGCGGTATCGCCGATCCGATGACCCCGGAGGCTCGCGAATGGATGCTCTCGGGGCTGGTCGAGGCGCAGCAAACCGCCGAGCAGGCCCTGGAGCTGTTCGTGTCGATGCTCGGCAAGTTCGAGCGCGAGGCGCGGGCGTTCGGGGAATTCCCCAGCTTGCACCTGGGGCTGGCCAACGATGCCGGCACCTGGGAGAACTACGACGGGCACCTGAGGTTCGTCGATGCCGAAGGCAGCGTTGTCGCCGACAACATCGACGTCGGCGACTACCGGGACTACATCGGCGAGGCCCCCCGCCACGATTCGTACTTGAAGTCCCCGTACTTCAAGCCGCTCGTAGCCGACAGCGACGACGTGTTCAAGGGTGTGTACCGGGTCGGTCCGCTCGCCCGCCTCAACGTCTGCAAGACGATGGGAGCGCCGCTGGCGGACGAGGCGCTGCAGGCATACAGGGAGACTGCGGGCGGGACCGCCAACTCGTCGTTCTTCTACCACTACGCCCGGCTGATCGAGATCCTGGCATGCACCGAATTGGCCAGGGAGCTGCTCAGCGATGACTCCATCCTCGACCCGATGGTGCGGGCAACGGCCGGCATTAACCATCGGCGAGCGGTCGGTGTGTCCGAGGCGCCGCGGGGAACCTTGTTCCACGAGTATCAGGTCGACGTCAACGGACTACTCGAGAACGTCAACATGATCATCGCCACCGGACAGAACAACCTGGCGATGAACGAAACGGTTCTGCAGATCGCCCGGGAGTGGGTTGACGGACACGACATTCCCGAGCCTGTGCTGAACCGGGTCGAAGCTGGGATCCGTGCTTTCGACCCATGTCTGAGTTGTTCGACCCACGCCATTGGCAAGATGCCGATGGAGGTGACCTTGTTCGACCATGAAGGCACCACGGTGAACGAGGTGCGACGGGGCTAGCTTTCGTGAAGACCCTCGTAATCGGCTACGGCAACGACCTGCGCTCCGACGACGGCGCAGGTCGTGTCGTTGCGGACCGGATCGAGGCGCTCGGTCTCCCCGGTATCGAGGTGCGATCGATGTCTCAGCTGACCCCCGAACTGTCGCTGCAGATCGCCGGCACGGATCGGGTTGTGTTTGTCGACGCCAGCGTTGAGGTAGCCGAGACGACCCTGGTGTCGGTCGAGGCCGAGACTGCCGAGGGCTCCGCATGGACCCACTACACGACCCCCGCTTCCCTGCTGGCGATGACGGGAGCCGTGGGCTCCGTGCCGGAGCTTGCCTATGCGGTCGTGATTCCCGTCGAAGGCATCGGCCTCGGCTCAGAACTATCAGCAACCGCCGCCGCCGGCGTCGAGGAGGCCGTCGATCTCATCATCCGCTTGCTACGTGACTGAACACCACCTCAGATCCGGATTCTTGCGTACCTCAGGTCGCATATCCGACCGCATCTACGCATGAATCGTGCCCGCTCCGATCACCCACCGGCTGGAGCTACCTCGCTCACCCCGTTCCGAGTGGACCCGGCTCTCTGCGCTAGATCGCGGCTAGGCCTGTGGCCTCGCGGGCGATCTGCTGGAAGCCCTCTGCCTTGGTCCTGGCATCGAGAGCACCGCGGCGCATGATTCGAGCGACCTCGTCGTCGTCGAGGTTCTGGTATGCGCTGCGGATCGGTGCCAGTTCGGCGATGACCGCATCGGCAACGGCATCCTTGAACTTGCCGTAGCCGGCGCTGCCGTACTCATCGACAAGCGAGTCGATCGAGCGACCGGTGCACGTCGACATGATCTCGAGCAGGTTCGAGACCCCCGGCTTCTCCTCGGTGTCAAACCTGACATCGGGGTCTGAGTCCGTCACTGCGGAGCGGATCTTCTTCCTCACAACGTCGGGGCTGTCGAGGATGAGCACGCGGCTCTTCTCATTCGGATCCGACTTGGACATCTTCGCCGTGGGATCGGCCAGCGACATGACCCGAGCAGTCGTCTCCGGGATCAGCGCCTCCGGAACCGGGAACACGTTGCCAAACCGGTTGTTGAACCGCTCTGCCAAGTCCCGGGTCATCTCGAGATGCTGCCGCTGATCGTCACCGATGGGAACCAGGCTGGCGTGATAGAGCAGAATGTCTGCCGCCATCAACACCGGGTAGGAATACAGACCCAGATTGGCGGCCTCACCCTTCGCCACCTTGTCCTTGTACTGCGTCATCCGGTTGAGGACGCCGGTCGGTGTCATCGTCCCCAGAATCCAGCTCAACTCGCTGTGCTGCGGCACCTGGCTCTGGAAGTAGAACAGCGACCTGTCCGGATCGATCCCGGCGGCAAGCAACACCTTTGCGGCCTCGATGCGATCCTGCTCGAACTGCTTGGGGTCGTAATCCACAGTGATCGCATGAAGATCGACAACGCAGTACACGCAGTCGTAAGAATCCTGCAGCTTCACCCAGTTGCGCAACGCCCCCAAGTAGTTACCCAGGTGAACGTTGCCCGTTGGCTGGAGCCCGGAAAAGACTGTCTGCCGATCCACTTGTAGATCCTCTCGTGAAAAAACGCCGGGGCCTTGACCTCCGGCGTGACGTTCTGGCGTGCACGGAAAGCTATCGCTTCGGCCACCAGTGATGCGTCAATGCCATCTGCGCAGGTTACCGGGAGACACTCGCAGCGCCAATCCCCGAATAGCCGAGGGGGCCGGACAGGCCGACCCCCTCAGGTTTGTTACCAATAGGTGTGAGATCAGCCTGTGGTGACCGCTTCACCTGCATCGACCCAAGCCGCATAGCTACCGGTGAATGCCTTGGCATTATCAAAGCCGAGGACACCCAGTACGGGCATCGCCAGCGAAGCCCGGAAACCGGACTTGCAGTAAACGACGACTGCGGTGTCGGTGGGGATCATGTCCATGTTCTCGGTGATGGTGCGTAGCTCGATGTTTGTCGCGTCGAGGATGTAGCCCTCGGCGTATTCACCAGGAGTACGAACGTCGAGAAGGAATGCACCCGCGTCGGCCGCGGTCTTGACGGCCTCGACGTCACCAGCGGTCAACCAACCCTCGGGGAGGGTGGACAGGTAACCGTCAACGGCGGCAACGAGCTCCGGATGGAAGTCGGGTGCACCGACGACGGCGGCCTCGGCAACATCGGTCGAAACCTCTTCACCAGCCTCGGTCCATGCCAGCCAGCTACCGGAGAACGACAGAGCGTTGTCGTAGCCCATCATGCGCAGCGAGGAAACGGCCAGACCGGCGCGATAACCGGACTTGCAATACACGAATACCTGACGATCCGTTGGGATCTTGTCGACGCTTGCAGCCAGCTCCCGCAGTGGGATGTTGACGGCACCGGGGATATGGCCCTCGGCATACTCTTCGGGCTGGCGAACGTCGATGACCAGCGCATCGCTTGCCTCGACCGCATCCTTGAAAGCGACAACGTCACCGACGTTCATCCATCCCTCGGGGATGGTGCTTTCATACTCATAGACGGCCGCAACCAGATCAAACTCGTCAACAGCTTCGGTGGTTGTGGTCTCTTCCGGTGCCGCGGTGGTCGTTTCCGCCGGGGCCTCGGTCGCTGCGGGAGCCGTAGTAGTGGTCTCCAGCGGAGGCGTAGTGCCTTCAGTCGTATCTGTGGACTCACTATCACCACAAGCAGCGGCGATCAGGCCAAAGGCCAGGAGTAGCCCGATCACAGAAATGCGACGGAGCATATGCATGGTTTTCCCTTTCGTTGATGCGATCCGAACGTGCCGGATCCTCTGTTCTAAACCTTCTCGGTTGTCTCTTCTTCAGCGGCAGCGGCCGCTTCTTGCTCTAACTCCTCGACCCATTTGGCATGCTCTAGGCGTGCGTCGTCGGCGTCGATGTAGCCACGGGTCATTCCGGACAAGGCCTTGTAGACGAATGTGAAGTACAGGTGGCCTACCAGGAGCAGCGTCAGCGCCAGCATCGAGAGATCGTGGATGACGACGACCCATGCCTGGAGCGACGGTCCCAGCGACGGCATGAAGAACCACATGATGAGGCCGGAAGCGACAATCGATGCCGATAGCAACATCACAGATGCGTGGTGCATCTTCTGCCCGGCGTTCAGCCTTCCCTGCTTTGGCATGTTGGCCGTGTGGCCGAACGCGTAGGACCAGAATCGCTTGAACCAGCGATAGTCGTCCCGGTCGTACTTGAAGGAGTCAACCATGAGTTCCTTGGCGCCGTCCCGGTCGGCAAACCAGTAGACGAATGGGACGGCCATGAAGATCACCGCGCCAACCCGATGGAGCCATCGGGTCCAACCGCCGGCGGCCAGGCCGGAGAGGGCCGGCCACAAGATGACGAGACCGGAGAGCAACAAGAGCAGGAACGAGCTCGCCAGCATGGCGTGGACGATGCGGGGGCGTTTGCGGTAGCGCAGGACTTCCCTGTCGTGGAGTGGTTCACGTGTTCCCATGTCAGCCCTCCTCCTCTTCGGTCTTCTCAACGTCGTCGACGACTCCTTCGGCTTCGAGAATCACCAACTCCTCCTGATGTCTGCGGCGCGAGATGACGCCACCTACCCCGGCGAGCACGGCCGCACCAAGGGTCAGAACGACTGCGCCCGGTTGGACAACCTTCTGCCACGCCTCGGCCATGAACGGGGTCTTGGGATCCTGCGGGATGTCGAGTAGCTCCGGATCATCCGGCATGACGACGAGCATTCCGAGCCCACCGGCCTGAGTCTCCCCATAGACCTGAGCGTTCGGATAGCGGTCCCGGATCGCTT
This sequence comes from uncultured Acidimicrobiaceae bacterium, assembly GCA_947258985.1. Lineage (GTDB taxonomy): Bacteria > Actinomycetota > Acidimicrobiia > Spongiisociales > UBA5794 > JAAETI01. The sequence goes on along the minus strand of CAMYKI010000007.1, from coordinate 7,119 downwards.
CAGCCCGCCTGTGCGCCTCGGCCTGGATCTCCTCGCGAGGCCCGTATTCGAGGGCGTTGCTCGGGCAGGTGCCGACGCACCACGGGCTACCGCCGGCGGACACGGTCGATGCGCAGCCGTCGCACTTGCTGGACTTTCCTTCCCACATGACGGGTACGTCGTAGGGGCAGGCTTCGGTGCAATACGAGCACCCGCTGCATGCGGATCGGTCGAGCCGGGTGAGACCGTCTTCCTTGAAGAGGGCGCCCGTGGGGCACACCGAGACACAATCGGCGTCGGTGCAGTGGAAGCAACGATGGTTGTCCCACCCACCCGTGAGGTTGGGGAACTCGCCGTGGGTCTTCTCGACCAGCTCGATGTATTGCTGGCCTTCGCCCAGTTCGTTTCCGACCTTGCACGAGGCAACACATGCCTGGCATCCGATGCAGCGTCCTAGATCGAGGAGGAATGCGTAGTCGGCCATGTCACACCCCCTCCGTCGTGAGTCTGACGAAGTTGACTCGCATCCCTGCTCCCCCGCTGATCGGGTCGAGCTTGTACCGGGTTTGCAGCTTGGTGTCGCTGGCGCCGCGGCCGTTGGCCCTGGTCAGGCCGGGCGAGGCGTGCCCGAATCCGTGGGCCATATAGACCGCATCGTTTCTGATGCGCTGGGTTGCCTTGACCTTCACGGGACCGTCCGTCGCCCCGTCCTGGTTCTCCAGCATTACGTACTGGCCGTCCTCGATGCCGAGTTCTTCGGCAGCGTCGGCGTTGATCCAAACCTCGTTCTCCGGGTCCATATCACTCAGCAAGGGCGTGTTCTGGGTTTTGGCGAACGTGTGCACCGGGCTCCGGCCGTAGAGCAGCCTGAAATAGCCGACCGGTGGTTCGTCGATCGGTTCGTACACCGGCATCGGGTCGTGCCCTGCCTCGGCGAGTTCTTCGGAGTACAGGTTGATCTTGCCGGTGGCAGTGTGGAATGGCGATGAGTCGCCGAAGTCCTCGAGATAGGGCTTGCCGCTCTGGATTATTATGCCGCCCTGCTCCCGCATCTTCTCCAGGCTGGATCCCACAGAGACCAGGCGTTTGTCGATGAATTCCTCGATGGTCTCCCACTTGTAATAATCCTCGAGACCAACTCTCATACCGAGCTCGCGGGAGATCCACCAGCCGGGCTTGGAGTCGTACAAAGGCTCCACTGCAGGCTCGCGCATGGCGATGTAGGGCGTCTTGTGAGGGACCTTCCACAGGTCCTCGTACCGCTCCAGGTACGTAGCCTCGGGGAGGACAACATCGGCCCATGCGATGTGCTCCTGCGGGAGTACGTCGATAGCGACGACAAATTCGAGAGCCTTGAGCGCCTCGAGGGTCCGCTGCGGGTTGGGTACGGAGTGGAGGAGGTTGCAGCCATATGCCATGAGCCCCTTGATGGGATAGGGCTCTCCGGTGATCATGGGGTCGATCAGTTCCTGGAGTGCCGTGGGACCCCGCATGAATGTCTCGCGAGCACCGTCGGCACGCACCTTCCCTGTCGGCCCCAGGGGCAACTCGGCGGTCTCTTCGCCCGGTTCGGCGGAACATCCGCCGGAGCTGCCGGTGATGGTCCACGGTGGGAGCGGATAGTCATCGAGATATGCCGACTTGTTGAAGTACATCCCCCCCTCACGGCCATAGGCCCCGAGGAGAGTGTTGACGAGGTAGGTGGACCGCATCCGCTGGGAGTCGTTTCCGTACCAGGTGGTATGGCGACCGGGGACGACAACGGCGCGGGGGAGGTTGGCGCCCATAACTTGCGCCGCCTCCCGAATCTGGGCGGCCGGCAGGTCGGTGATTCCGGCCGCCCAGTCGGGAGTGAACTCGGATACGTGAGCAGCCAGCTGATCGAACCCCTGGGTCCATTCGTCGACATACGCGCTGTCGTAGAGGTTCTCGTTGATGAGAACGTTCATCCACGCCAGCATGAGTGCGGTGTCTGTGCCCGGCTTTATCGGCAGCCAGTAGTCCGCCTTGGCGGCGACACTCGAGAAGCGAGGGTCGACGACGATCACCTTCGCACCGCGGGCGTGGGCGTTGGCGAAGTCCTGCATCATCGTGTTGCGCGCATCTTCGCCGATGTGGCTACCGATGAAGGTCATCGCTTCGATTCCATCCCAATCGACGGGCTCGTGACCACCGACGGCCGAGCCGTAGGTGAGCGTTGCTGCTTCGTCGCGAGGACTCAGACACAGCGACGACGACGGCTTGGCTGCGTTCGGCGTGCCCCATGCCTGTGCGAAGTAGTCCGCAAACCAGTGGTCGCCGGATGTGTGGCCGAACACTGCAAGAGCTTCCTCACCGTATTTGTCTTTGACCTGCAGCAGGGCGGCGGCGGTGTAGTCCAGTGCTTCTTCCCACGAAACCTCCTTGAACTGGCCGGAGCCCCGCTCCCCGGTCCTGATCATCGGAGACTGAAGCCGATCCGGGTCGTACATGAAAGAAACGCCACCCTGGCCCCGGGCACACAACATGCCGCGGCTCTTGGGATCCAATGGGTTGCCGTCGATCTTGCGAACAACGCCGTCTACCGAGTGCACCACCACGCCACATCGCCACGGACAGATGTCACAGACGTTGTAGGTCGTTTCGATGGTTCCTTCGCGGTACCAGGGTTGATCGGCCGAAAAGACACCTGCTGCGGTGCCCAGGGAGTTGGTTGGGGCCATTAGCGCCAGACCACCGGCGGCAGCGCTGCCTTTCAAGAATGAACGACGTGTGATATCGAGTTTGACTCGTGCCACGATTATCCGACCTTCTTCCGACCTATTTCCGAGAAACCGACCTGGTTCCCTTTCCTCGTTCTTGTGAAGGAATTCACAAGCCCGCATATGCGAATGCGTTAATGCGATCATTCCAGAGGGGACCGACGTGTTACAGAGCCAACCTGTCCATTCCGGCGGGGACAAAGGCCCGGAGGCGGACGTCCCTCGCGATATGGGACATTGGGGACTAGCTGAGGGCCATCCGTCCCAACCGCGTTGCGACCGAGTGGGCAGCGTTTGACCAGCAGTGGCTCGTGGTCCATACTCCACAACCATGAAAGGCCGCACCAGCATCATCGCAATTAGATAGGCGCCACGCCGTATATCGGCGTGTGCGCCCCTGCGACCCTCCGCACTGCGGGGGGTTTTCGTTATCCAGGAGCGCTCGCATGAGTACCCGCCCAGTCGAAATCTATGACACAACCCTCCGCGACGGCACCCAGCAGGAGGGAATTTCGCTGACGGCGCGTGACAAGCTCAAAGTGGCGAACCTCCTCGACGGCCTCGGTGTCGCCTATGTCGAGGGAGGGTGGCCGGGCGCCAATCCGAAGGACGACGAGTTCTTCCGGCGCGCCAAGACCGAGCTGGACCTGCACACATCGACGCTCGTGGCCTTCGGTGCGACCCGCAAGGCCAACGACCGACCGGAGAACGACGCACAACTGGCAGCCCTGCTGGCCGCCGATACCGAAGTCATCTGCCTCGTGGGCAAGACATGGGATTACCACGTCGAACATGCGCTCCGCACCGATCTAGACGAAGCCGTCGCCATGATCGGCGACTCCGTCGAATACCTTCGCTCTCAGGGCAGACGGGTCTTCTTCGACGCCGAGCACTTCTTCGATGGCTACCGCGCCAACCCGGCTTTCGCCATGGCGGCATTGCGAGTCGCTCACGAAGCGGGGGCCGAGCGTCTCGTTCTGTGCGACACCAACGGCGGCTTTCTCTCTCACGATGTGCAACGAATCGTTGGCGAAGTAGGGGAAGGTCTCGGCAACGCCACACTCGGCTGTCACTTCCACAACGACACCGGGATGGCCGTCGCCAATTCGATCACTGCTGTGCTCGAAGGCGTCCACCAGGTCCAGGGATGTATCAACGGCTACGGAGAACGGACCGGCAACGCCGACCTGTGCTCGCTGATCCCCAATCTGTCGCTCAAGATGGGTATCGAGACGATCCCCGAAGACAGGCTCTCCCGGCTGACGACCGTTTCGCATCATCTCGCCGATCTCGTGAATCTAACGCTGGACCCTCACATCCCGTATGTGGGTTCGTCAGCGTTCACTCACAAGGCCGGATTGCACACGTCCGCACTCGCCCGAAAGAGCGACGCCTATGAGCACATGAACCCCGACAATGTGGGGAATGCCACGCGGGTGGTGGTTTCGGAACTGGCGGGACGTTCGACAGTCCTGGCAAAGGCGAAGGCGCAAGGACTGAAACTAACCTCCGCCGACGCGCAGGCCGTGGTCGACAGGATCAAGGAACTCGAGCACCTCGGCTATCAGTTCGAAGCGGCCGATGGGTCGTTCGAGCTCCTCCTCCGGGAAGCCCAGGGCTGGGAACAGGACTTCTTCGAACTCGAGTCATACCGGGTTTATGTGGAGCACCGCGGTGGTGAAGTTGTTGCGGAAGCTACGGTCAAGGTACACGTTGGAGACGAACGTGTGGTCACCACCCGCGAAGGCGACGGGCCGGTGAGTGCTCTCGACAGGGCGCTGCGGGCTGCCCTGCGACGCACCTACCCGGAGGTCGCCGACATCCACCTGACCGACTACAGGGTCCGCGACCTCGACTCCAGCGATGGGACGAGCGCCCGGGTTCGCGTTCTCTGCGAACACGCCGATGTCGAAACGGCGTGGGGCACCGTCGGCGTCCACGAGAACATCATCGACGCTTCGTGGAAGGCTGTTGTGGAGGGCCTGGTAATCGGTCTACTGCGGCATGTCGGCAGGAACGGCAACGGCAACGACAACCAGCCGAACCCGGCCTAACCCTCCCCTTCTCGCCGATCCTGTCTCCTGGTTCCTGGGGACCCTGCTCCGGCATTTCGAAGTGGTGTGCGCCAGAACGCACGGACCCCGGTTCTTTCCCTTTTTGCGGGCCGGGCGCCTTCTAGAAGCTCTTGCTGTAGACACGGATGAGCTTGCGTGCCCACTCGTAGTGGGAGGAGGTGGCCGAAACGGCGTAGCTCAGCACCGACGTCGTCCCCGTCCACTCAAATCGCTGCTTGGTCGCAAGGTCCTCCGGATCGTATCCCCCCAGGATCCTGCGCACACGCTGGTACGAGTTGCCGAGACGGGCGACCACGTCGCCATAGCTGTCGTCCCGGGTCCTACGGTATATCGCCTCATTGAGCGCGGGCGTGTCCTTCCAGGTGAACCCGGGCGCCGGCATGTCAGGTTTGTCCCCGGCCGAACCCGCTGCCTCCCAGACAAGGAACATCTCATGCCAGGCGTCGAGATGGGCAAGGAGATCCTTGACCGACCACGCCTCGCAGGCCCCGGGTGCGATCCTGGATTCAAGCGGGAGCTCATCTACTTCGGCAGAGAGGGCGGTGAAGCTCCGCTCCATCTGATCCAGAAGATGGCTTTTGTCCTTGGGCCTTGCCATGTGGGCAGTCGTACACGGTTGCAGACGTTCTGTCCAGGGTCTTCCGGCCGCTAAGTTTGCCGACATGAAGCCAACAACACTGACTCCCACCGACCTCTGGGCCCTACGGCGGGTGGGCCAGCCAGAACCGTGCCACGATGGCAGTTTCGCCATCGTGCCGGTTACCGAATTCGACGTCGAAGAGAACGAAGGAGTGACTCGCCTCTGGCGGGTCACCGCGGACGGCTCGAAGGTGCCTCTGACGAGTTCGGCAGCTTCGAGTACCGAGCCGGCTGTGGCGCCAGACGGAGACGCAGTCGTTTTCCTCCGCAAGGACGGCGCCAAGCCGCAGCTCCACATCATGAAACTTGACGGTGGCGAGGCCGAAAGCTGCACGGACTTCCCGCTCGGCGTTGCGGCCGCCAAATGGCTGCCAGACGGCTCAGGGCTGATCCTCGCCGTACCGCTTCTACGCGGATTCACCAGCGTTGACGCCACCTCGGAGGAAATCGAACGGCGCCGCGAGACTCCGACCGAGCCCGTCGTGACCGAGGACCGGATCTACCGATACTGGAAGCGATGGCTGGTCGGCGGAGAGATCCACCATCTGTTCCATCTCGATCTCGCCACCGGTGCGCTCACCGATCTCACCCCCGGCCTGGACAGTCTGATAACCCTCGATAGCCCCGCCGGGACATTCGATATCTCCCCCGACGGTCTCGAAATTGCACTTTGTATCGATATCGCTCCCCCGCCACACGATCGCTTCCAGTTCGCCGTCCACACGGTCCGGTTGGACGGGGCTGCGCCGGTGCAGCTCACGTCGCCGCCGCGTCTTCCGGCCCAGCAGTCCCGTCCGCGCTTCAGCCCGGACGGCCGCTATCTCACCTATGGGGTGCAGCGGGAACCGGACTACTACGCCGCCCACGTGGAACTAGTCCAGCACAATCGCCAAACAGGCGAGGAGTACGGCCTGGCAACAGACTGGGACCGCTCCGCCGGCGGCTGGGAATACACCGCCGATGGCGACATCGTGCTGCACGCAGGCAGCGAAGGAAGCATGGCTGTGTTCCTGCTCCCACCGGGTGCGTCCGCTCCGACTCAGGTAACGGCGGGTGAGTATGCCCACGGCCCGCGCCCCACAGCAGGTCCTGTTTGGCTCAGAACGGAGACCCCCGCTTATCCGGCGGATGTTGCCGTGATCGACGAAAGCGGCGTGCGCCGCGTCGGGGCGTTCAACGAAGCGGCACTCCGCACACTTCAACTCGGCAGCGTGGGTGAATTCACGTTCTCGGGAGCAGACGGAGTTCCTATCCAAACCCACATCGTCTATCCGCCCGGGTTCGATCGGAAGAAGAAGTGGCCGTTGGTGCACAACATCCACGGGGGTCCGCACAACGCATCGGGGGGCTCGTGGCACTGGCGCTGGAACACTCAAGCGTTTGCCGCAGCAGGCTACGTAGTGGTGTCGGTCAACTTCCACGGCTCTGACTCGTTCGGTGACGAGTTCACTCGCTCGATTCGGGGAGCGTGGGGCGACAAGCCTGCGGCCGACATCATGGCTGCGACCGACCACCTGATCAGGCAAGGATTTGTCGATGAGGACCGCATGGCCATCGTCGGCGGCTCCTACGGCGGATACCTCGTCTCTTGGCTCATCGGCCAAACGGACCGGTTCGCTGCGGCGGTGTGCCACGCCGGCGTCACCGACCTGCTTGGTCAGTGGGCCAGCGACATCACTGCCGGG
>CAMYKI010000006.1 GCA_947258985.1 uncultured Acidimicrobiaceae bacterium | reverse complement strand
CGCAAGGCCTCACGACGTCTCGACCGCAGCTCCATCCTGTTCTGGGCGGCAACCAAGCAGGCGATGGATGACGCCGGTCTGGAATACGAGGATGGTGATCCGGCAAGCCTTCGCGCCGGTGTCGTTTGTGGCACGGGAATCGGTGGCATCGGAACGACGCAGCAGCAAATGGGGATACTCGACGAACGTGGCCCGACCCGAGTATCGCCGCTGGCGATTCCCATGATCATGAGCAACCAGGCTGCCGGTGCGATCTCCATTGACTTTCACCTTGCGGGTCCAAGTACTTGCACGGTCACTGCCTGTGCCGCCTCGGCGAACGCCATCGGAGATGCCGCCGAGATCATCCGTCGCGGCGTCACCGATGTCATGGTCGCGGGCGGCATGGAAGCCGCCGTCACCGACTTTGCCATGGCTGGGTTCGCCTCGATGAAGGCCCTAACCACGCGCAACGAGCAGCCGGAACAGGCCAGTCGGCCCTTCGACAAGGAACGAGACGGGTTCCTGTTGGGGGAAGGGTCCGCCGCCTTGATCCTCGAGTCATGGGAGCACGCCACCGAACGCGGCGCTCACATCTACGGCGAGGTTGCCGGGTATGGGATGTCCGCCGATTCGTATCACATCACGTTGCCCCGTCCGGGTGGCGGAGGAGCCGCACGCGCCATGCAGGGTGCGCTCGATGATGCCGGGGTGCAACCCAACGACGTGGACTACATAAACGCCCACGGAACCTCAACGCCGGCGAATGACGCAACCGAGACGTTGGCCATCAAGACCGTCTTCGGTGACCGCGCCTATGAGCTGCCCGTGTCCTCAACCAAGTCGATGACCGGTCACATGCTCGGCGGGGCCGGTGCCGTGGAGGCCGTCATCGCACTCAAAGCACTCCAGCATGGTGTCGTTCCGCCGACCACCAACTACACGACCCCCGACCCGGAATGTGACCTCGACTACGTGCCGAACGAAGCGCGCGAAGTCGACGTAAAGCGGGTTTTGTCTAACTCCTTCGGCTTCGGGGGCCACAACGTATCTCTGTTGTTCTCGTCAGTCTGAGTCGTCGTCGGGCAGTGGTGCCCGGGTCTGCCGTCTGGCGATCCCCTCCCGGTATTCATCAAACGAGCGAGTCGCCAGCGCAACCACCAATCCAATCCCGATGAGGGCGCCGATCCCGGTGACCAAGGCGGTGCCGGCCTCAACGACGGGGCATCCGGCCGGTTCGCAGAGCACCCCGACAATGGTCCCGCCAAGGTACGCGCCGACACCGGCTCCTACGCCGACGGGCAAGGCAACCACAGTTCGGACCCCGGCAAGGTTGACCATGGCTGCGGTGCCGGAACCGGTCACTGCACCGACAAGCAGCCAGGCCACGGACTGGTCGATGAACCAACCGACGGCGCCTCCGATAAGACCGGCTATCACGACTGTGGCCACAGCGGTGCCGGGAGCGGGGCGGGTCATTGCCGCTCCGTTTTCGGCGCAGGCAGGTTGTCCGGCAACGGCTCCACCGCCAGCCGGGCATCGGCAGTCCAGGCGAGGAATGATATGGCGGCGCCGGTGACGAGCAGCAGTATCGCTCCCGGCGGCGGAGACGAGACCGCGGCTGCGACCAGGGCAGCCGGAAGGGCAAGCCGGGCACTCCACATTGCCCAAATATGACCGCGCACATAACCCCAGCTGGTGAGAATCCCCAGGGCTCCCGCTACTCCGTGGGCGTTTTCCAGGCCGTCGGGGGCCGCTACTCCGACCAGGGGGACCACGGCGAAAGAGCCGATGGCCAATGCGATCGGGATCGGTCCGGGAGATCCCGGGGCAGGACGCTCCCGCAACCACCCCTTGAACCACGGGCCGGCCAAACCGCCCAGCCCGAAGGCGCTCGAGATGAGCGCCACTACCGACCACGGCTCGAGATCAGCAACGAGCACCAGCAACAGCTGCGCCGCCACCAGCCCGGCGGCAAAGTACCTGGTCCACTTGCCTCTTCCCAGGAGCAGGCCGGACATAGCGACGATGTTGAGGACGATGATGCCGATGGCGATGGTCATCGCCGAGTCGATTGCCCATGGTTCGGGAGATACGACCAGATGGATGGCCCAGGACACACCGGCAACCATGACGACGCCGGCAACTGCATATGGCATGCGGGACACTGCGGTCACTCTCCCGGGAGCGCGCCGGGCACTCTACTGATCAGGGCGGGTGTCGATGGATCCCGGTATCCGGTTGTTGCCCAGGAATGAGAAGTACCGATAGATGCCCGGTTCCAATTCGCTGAAATCAAACTCGAAAGTGTCCCCGGTGTTGAGCGGCGGGCTGGTGAATTCCTCGTTCCTGGATTCGAGCATGTACTCGCGTTCCGCGGAATCCTCGTGGCGCCACTCGACGATCCAAGCCTCATCGAGATCCAGCTTGAGATTGGAGGGGCGGAACCGCCCCCCCTCGATGACCACGACGACGATACCCTCAGGGGGCGGTTCGGTCGTCGTAGTCGACACCGGCGTCTTCCCGGACTCCAGAGCAGTGTCAGACGGACCGCTGGAGCAAGCGGACAAGAAGATGGCAATCAGGGCTATCGACGTAAGCCAGCGTGCTCGCACGTTCCTCCTCGGACATCGACGATTGGGAAGTGTAGTGCTTTGCCAATGTAGCGTGAGCTCCGGCTACTGCGGGGGCGCCCAGTAACCGACCACAGACCATTCCCCGAGCTCTCCATCGAGGGTGGTGACCGAACAGTGTGTTGGCTTGTCCCGGTGATATTCGGCGGGTGATTCCCCTGTCAACTTCAGCCGCCCCCCGTGGAGCGGGTCTTCGTGGGAGACGAATGCGATTTCGCCGGTGTCTCGTTGCGCCCAATCGGCAACGCATTCGGCGACGCGTTCCGCGACATTCGACAGTGACTCGGGCGAGAACGGAAGATCGTAGGGTTTACTGAGATAGGCCTCGAGTTCTCCCGGGAAAACATCCGACAGGCTTTCCCACGCAACGCCCGCCCAATGCGAGGACAGCCCCCATTCGACCAGCCGGTCATCGACGCTGATCGCGGCGCCGGTTGCATCCGCAACTAGTTCGCTTGTCTCCCTGGCCCGTTCGAGAGGCGACGTAACAATCCGCAACAACGGGGCATCGGCCAGGTAGCGGCCCGCCGCCCTGGCCTGTTGCCGGCCCCTCCGCGACAGGACGAAGCCCGGCAGGTCCGCGTAAACGACATGATCCGGATTCTCGACTTCACCGTGACGTACCAGATGGATCCGCATCTTGGCAGTTTCGCACACCCCTGTCGGCTTCGGCGCAGGTACGGTTGGGTCCATGGATCGGTTCGACGAGAGATTCCTCCACATCGACATGGACGCCTTTTTCGTCGAGGTGGAACGCCAGCGGGACCCCACCCTCATCGGGCTGCCCGTCATCGTCGGCGGACTCGGCAGGAGAGGCGTGGTCGCCTCCGCATCGTATGAAGCGCGCGCTGTGGGCGTTCGCTCCGCCATGCCCATAGGCGAGGCGCGGCGGCTGTGTCCGCAGGGTCGCTACCTGGCCCCTTCCCACGGGGTTTATGGAGAGAAGTCGCGGGAAGTCTTCGATGTATTCCGATCGTTCAGTCCCAAGGTCGAGGGCCTCTCCGTTGACGAAGCATTCCTGGACATTTCCGGCCTGCGTCTCCATTTCGCCTCGCCGGCGGCGGTTGGTGCCGATCTGCGACGGGCCGTCCGAGAACGGGCCGGCCTGCCTGCTTCGGTTGGGATCTCTGCCGTCAAGTTCATCTCCAAACTGGCCTCTGACGCGGCGAAGCCGGATGGATTGCTCGTCGTTCCCGCGGGGGACGAACTGAAGTTTCTTCATCCGATGCCGGTGCGTCGCCTTTGGGGAGTGGGAGAGGCGACTCATGCCAGCCTGGAGGCGCTCGGTGTCGAGACCGTTGGCGAACTCGCCGCGATCCCGCAAGGCGTGTTGAGCAAGCGTCTCGGTCCGACTCTTTCGCTACATCTCTCCAATCTTGCAGCGGCCGTTGACCCCAGGGACGTGGAATCGTCATCCGGTGCAAAGTCGATCTCTGTTGAGGAGACCTATGAGATCGACATCTCCTCGGAAGACGAGGTAGAGCAGGCTCTGTTGAGGCTGTGTGGCCGATTGTCGCGTCGCCTCCATCAAGCGGGCCGGGCAGGCCGAACGGTAAATCTCAAGCTGCGGTTTGGTGACTTTGAGACAATCTCCCGATCCGAGTCGTTCAGCGGCGCCATCGATGTGACCCCCGATCTCTGGGACGAGGCGAGGAGGTTGCTTGGCAAGGTCGAGATCGGCCGGCGTGGCATCAGGTTGCTTGGAATAGGTGTCTCCGGGCTGGTAGACACGGAAGAGCCCCGGCAATTGACGATGGACTCTCCCGAGCGCTCGATCGCAGCTGAGGCGGCGGAGCAGGTGCGGGAGCGGTTTGGCGACGACGCGGTGCTTCCGGCATCCTTGATTGCCGACGACACCGAAGAACGTGGCGATGGATAGAGTGGCTCGCTTGTATACTTGTTAGGGAAATCGGAGATTACTGAGATGCCTCTAAACGAAGACGAACAGCGCATTCTCGAGGAAATCGAGAGACAATTCTATGAAGAGGACCCTGAGTTGGCGCGCTCTGTTGCAGAGGCGTCGTTGCGCTCCAAGTTCAAGCCGCATCGCCGTTTGGCGGTGATCGGGTTTATCGTTGGTTTGGTCGTGATGTTGGCATCCTTTACTGCTTCCGTGTGGATCGCTGCCGGTGGCTTCATGGTCATGCTGGCCTCGGCCGGGTGGTTTGCGATGAGCCTGCGTAAGTCCAACGATGGGGGTTCGGCTACCTTCGAATCTTGGCTGAATAAGGCTCGACAGAGGTGGTCGCGGAACAGCTAGAGTGACTCCTCCTCGAAGTGTGAGTAAAAGGGTTCGCCGAGCGGCGACCGGGCAGGGCAAAGCGATGGCGGCCGACATGCCCGCAGGACGAGTTTTTGATTGTGGGAGGAGATAGGTGGAATCGTTTACCGCCCAGCAGGCATCAGCGCTTACGGGGTGTACCGCCCACCAACTTCGCTATTGGGATACTAAGAATCTTGTAGTTCCGTCCATCCAGGGGAGCGGTGGAAGGCCGGGCCGACGTCGCCTGTATTCCTTCCGCGACCTGGTTGCGTTGCGGGTGGTCAAGAGTCTTCTCGACAATGGCATGTCGGTGCAACGTGTGCGGCGGGCGTGGGACTACCTGCGTCGCACCGCTTCGATGGACGAACACCTCGCTTCTGTCAGGCTCGTTACCGACGGTCAGACGATCTTCCGTGTCGCCCAGAACGAGGACGAACTTCTCGATGCGCTGCGCGATGGGCAGTTGGCATTCTTCGTCGCGATCAACGAGATCACCAAGAGCGTCGAAGAAGATGTGACCAAATTCGAGCTCGACCGGGATCGTTTCCTCGACATGCTGCGACGGGTCGAGGATGACGTGAAATCCGAAGCGGAGGCTGCGAACGGTTGACCGCCGTCATCCTCCTGGACTCTCTCCGCTAGCCGCCGTTTGTCTTGCCGTTCCTACCGCTTTTCAGCGAACGTGCGGCGCGCCTGGCGCGATCCGGGACGAGGCTTGCCGGCCGGTAGACGGCCATCATCCGTTGCGAGAAGCTGTGACGGGTCGTCAGTCTGGCGCGTGTCTGGTCCAAGGAATCGACTGCAGTTGCCACATGTTCCGGAGCGATCGAACCGTCTGGCCCGTAGATCGACCGCCCGTACACGTTGGCGAGAGGAACCATGGCGCTGTCGACCGCGAGGGCAACCTGACGTGGAGTCGCAGCCGGTGACGGGCTCTCCCCGAGGTCGGTGAGCCGGGCGACAATGTCCTCCCATGCTGCGGAGATGTCGCCGTTTTCGAGTCGTTTCCGGCGGCGCCGACGCTTCCACCACTTCATGGTCGGAATGGTTCCCAGCAGGAGGATGGCAAGAATCACTATGGGCGTCACAGTTTTGAGCCAGGAGGGGATCTGGAGCCCGCCACCGGATGACTCCGTCGTTCCGCCGCCGGAAAATATCGGGAACTGATCCTCGCCGAATTCTGGAGGTTGCAGCGGTGCACCCTGGAAGTCCAGAGGTTCTGGCGCGGGAACCTCGAGGTAGTCGGTGAGGGCGAAGCCGAGTTCATCCTCGGCGAGGCCGAAAGTGGTCGGGTTGATGTCGTCTCCGCGCGGAGTCGGGTCGAACCGGACCCACCCCTGGGTTGGCATCCATAACTCGACCCAGGCGTGGGCGTTGCGATCCCGAACCACGACCACATTCTCTTGGTCGGTTGGCTGGCCCGGGGTGAATCCGAGGACGACACGGGAGGGGACCCCGAGCGTGCGAGCCATGACCGCCATCGCCGTGGCAAAGTTCTCGCAATAGCCGGTTCGGTAGTTGGGTGATGCCGGGTCGAGGAGCCACGCTGTGAGGTCGTTTGCCGCGTGGCCTGGGTCGATACTCGCGTTGTAGCGGAATGCGTCGGAATGGAACCAGGACTCGAGGGCGAGTCCGATTTCGTAGTTAGTCGACAGGTTGGAGGTCTGGCGGCGCGCTTCTGCGGTGATGCCGGGATCTATGTCATCGGGGAGATTGACGTACACGTCAATGTCCGGCGGTTCGGGTCGAGATGCCACCACGACGGGTTGCGGCACATCCTGTTCGGTTGCGGCAAAGGCGAACGCGGGTGAAAGCGTACCGTCGGCGTCTGCTGCCAACACGGCGATATCGGGCTGAGGGACATCGGATGCAACGGTATAGCTGAGGCCCTCATAGGTGACATCTCCCTCGAGGCGCAGCGAGCCGTCTGCCTGGCGGACCCGAACGTCCCGCATCGTGTCTTCGTCGGAGGTGAAATCCGTTGGCACGTAGGTCTGCGGGAGCCAATCCATTGCGAGTCGTTCTATCTGGACAGATGTCGTCACCTTGCCGACGGGTCCGGCGAAGCTGTGGCCGCCGTCCTCCCACGGCCTGGTTTCCAAATCGACGACGGTCGGCCTGTCGGCATAGAACTGACCGCCGTTGTAGGTCTCCATAGTCAGCAGGCGGAAGTAGACCTCGCTGGATGGGACGTCCCCGGTTATTTCGGCAAGAAACACAGGTGTGTCGGTCAAGCTGAGCACCGATTGTTGGATCCCGACGAACGGGTTGTAGGCGATGCCCCCGTAGAAATCCGATGCGAGCCCGGTAGCGCTGCGCCAGGGGAGGATCCCGTCGTAGGGTACGGTTCCCGCCATCGCTCCTGTCGCCATGACGCTGAAGGCGAGGGTCACACCAAGCAGGCCGGCGGCCGAGGGAGCCAGCCGATTGCGCAATGACGGCCACTGCCCGGCACGGCTCATCCGACCCGCCGCCTGGTCCTTCTCGTCGTTGGTGACGGCAACGACTGAGCCCGCGATGACAAGCAAAAAGGCCGCTATCCGCAGCCAGCCGGTCCGGTTGCGGTCCATCGTTGCAAACTGGAGTGCAAGAACCAGCGGTGGAATCAAGGCGATGTAGGGATGCCCCCGCATCAGGCCCCAGGTCATCAACGCCCCGGTCACCCAGAACACCACGGCAACGATGATGACGATGCCCGGGAGCGGCTGCACGGGCTCGATGCCGGTCTGGATCAGGGTGAATGCGCGATCGAGTTGTGTTCCGAGCTCGGTGAAAGTCTCGGAGGTGGGCAGGAGGCCGTTGGTTGTTTCCGGCGCGGCGATACGGGCAACTGCGATGCCGAGGGCTATGAGATTGAGGACCACGACGATTATTGGATGAGCCCTGTAGCTGAGCGCCGTCCAGGTGATGGTTGCGCCGAGTACTAGTGCCGCCACGACGATGTACTGCCACTTGGTCCCGCTCGAGGTGGGACGCAGCAGCCCGCTGAGGCCGGTGAAGGCGAAGAGCAGCGCGGCCGCTCCGGCTAGCCAGCTGTAGCGGTAGACCATGTCTTCTCCATGGCGTCCTTCCATGAGGGCGCCCAGTGCGACGCCGGGCCGGAAGCGACGGCGACGGCGCCAGCCCGTTGCACCTGGTGCAATGCCTCGTTCTCGCGCTCCGAGACCGTCATGACGATTGTTTTGTAGTAATCCCGACTGAGTGTCTTGAATACGGAAATGCCGTCACCGTCGAGGATTCCTGTCACCATCACGAGGGCGCCACCAGCAAGACCGTCGCGGCGCAGCCGGGCCATCAGCGAGCCAAAGTCCAGACCGGCCGCGGGCTGTACCGTTGCCAATTCCTCCAGAGCGAGCCCGTAAGCCTGGGTAGTGGAAACCGTCGTGCCCCGGGCTCCGCCACTCCAGAGCGTCGGGCTGAATCCGTGCCTGTAGAGATGTCTGACCGCCGAGGCCGTTCCCCTAACGGCGTGTTCGAATGACTCCGGCGTGGAGTAGGCCTCGGCGCGAATGTCGAGCAACACCAAAGCCCGTGATTGCCACGGCATCTCCAACTGTTTGATCATCAACTCGTCCTGCCTCGCAGAAGACGGCCAATGAACCCGACGAAGGTCATCGCCGCGTTGGTATTCCCTGAGCGTGAAGAAGTCGTCGCCGCCGCTGTGCGAGAAGTTCGCCCGGGCCGAGTTGACGTTCGGGTCCTGTCCGCGAACGACCGGTAGACCGGTCAGATCCTCGACCATCGGATAGACGACGAGGCGATCCGCACGGCGCCCCGAGCTGACCGATTCGGCCAGCGCCATCGGGTCTCGTACCTTGACGATTGCCGGTCCCACCCGGTACACCCCGCGTGGTTTGCACAGCACCTCATATCGGGCCGTCATCGGTTCCCGTTCGTCAACGCGGTCGGCGACGAAGGAAGCGGTCCCGAGGCTGTGAACAACGTCCTCGACGATGGCCGAGTGGAGGCGTCGTGACGAGACCAATGACAGTTGCACGATGGCGCGGTCGCCGTCGTGAACCTGGACCGGCGAGATACGTCGGGTCAGCCTCGCCCGAGGAGCGCTGCTCCTCACATAGACCATCCCGAACGCAACAGCGCTCACGAGGAACACGGCAACGGCAAGTAGCAGTTGCTCGCCAAAACCGATCCACAGGATGGCGAGCGCAAAAGCCGCACCGAGCGCAGCCCAGCCTCGGAGGGTTGGCATTACGTGGCGGCTCGAGCGCCGGGCACGCCGACACGGTCGCTGGTGCTGTCGATGACCGACTGGATGCCGGCCCCTCGCATTTGAGCCTCGGGTTGCAGGATGAGACGGTGGTTGAGGACGGGATGCAGCATCTCTTTCACATCATCGGGCGTCACATAGTCGCGGTCTTGGGTTGCGGCATTGGTGCGCGCCGCCCTCTGCATGAACAACGTGGCACGCGGCGACGCCCCGAGCAGCAAGTCAGGGTCGTTTCTGGTTGCGTCCGCCAGATCCACCAGATAGGTCTTGATCGGATCCGCTACATAGATGGAGGCGGCGATGTCGACCATCCTGGTGACGTCGGACGCGTCGACAACGGGTTCGAGTTCCTGCAGTGTCGAGTGATGCCCGTGGGCATCGAGCATTTCGAGTTCTTTGTCGCGGTTGGGGTAGCCCATTCCGAGTCGCATCATGAAACGGTCGAGCTGCGCTTCGGGCAGGGGATAGGTGCCCTCGTGCTCGATCGGGTTCTGGGTAGCGACCACCATGAAGGGCGGGCTGAGGGGTCGGGTGACGGCGTCCACCGTCACCTGACGTTCTTCCATCGCCTCGAGCAGCGCCGACTGGGTCTTCGGGCTGGCTCGATTGATCTCGTCACCGAGAACCACGTTGGCAAATACGGGCCCGGGGCGAAAGACGAAGTGGGCCGATTCGCGGTCCCACACCGACACTCCGGTGACGTCTGATGGCAACAGGTCCGGAGTGAATTGGATTCGTTGGAAACTGCAGTCGATCGATCGCGCCAGCGAACGGGCAAGAAGTGTCTTGCCCACACCCGGTACGTCTTCGATCAGCGCATGGCCCTCCGAGAGCATGCAGATCGTTGCCAATTCGATCGTGCGGCGCTTGCCCTGGATGACGTTCTCGATATTGTCAACGATCGCGCCAAACTGCTTTCCGAACCACTGAAGGTCGTCAGTGGTAACTGTCACTCGTGCTCCTTCCTCCGGCAGCAACGTGGTGAGGTTATCAGTGCCGCACCCCTTGTGCTCACGGTCGGCCAGTTGACCGGTGAATACCAACGTGTCAACGAACGGGGAGTTACGATCGTTCCATGTTGTCGTGGAACCTCGTGCTGGCGGTAGGACGGCGCCCCCGTCTGTGGGGAGAGGGGTTGCGCACGCTGGTAGCAATGTCACCACACCGGTGGTGGCGAAAGCCGCCGTTCTTGCCCGTTCCCGAGGCCGAGTATGCGGCCTGGCGGGTGGCGACGGCCCGAGGTGATGCCAAGGCCGGCATCGAAGAAAAAGAGCTTGTGTCCTATCTGGAGTGGCGGCGTCGCCAGCACACTCCGATGGGGCGTGTGTGAGTAAGCAGGGAGTGTGCAATGGCGGAGGCGCTGCGCGATGAGTTGATGTCGGTTCCCGGGATAGCGGGGGCAGAAGTCGACAACGATCAGGGGGTTGCGGGGGTGCGCGTCCAGCTTGCGGTTGGCGCCGATCCCGAAGAGGTGGGGGCCGAGGTACGTCGGATCCTTTCGGATCACGGCATGCGGCCCGCTGAAGAACCGCAAGAAGAACCGGTCACCGGTCCGCCACCACCCCCGGGCGCTCCCGGGTCGGTTGTCAGCTTCCCTCTTGTCGGGGAGCACGCCAGGCAACAAGCGCCCGCTGCTGATACATCGGGGGAGTTGCTGCTGGAGAGCGTCGCCATCGAGGAAACCCCCGACGGTGTTGCCGTGCTCGTCCGTTCCGTGAATGGGGCCAACGCCGGATCGGCCCTGGAGTCGGGCATGGTCGAGTTGGACGCTGCGGTTGTTGCTGCAGTTGGTGAGTTGAACGGGGTTTCCGGGGCCAGATTGGCCAATGTCATCGAGGAAACGGTGGGCGACCTTCTCGTGATGACGGTCCTGGTTGACGTGGGTGACGGCAATCCTCGAGCGGGTGCCGTGGTGCAGCAGGGTGGCAGGGCGTACGCGATTGCCCGGGCAGCCTGGTCGGCGCTTACGTCGCCGGTCTGATTCGACCCGGCGGCAGGGCTTCGACCGGATCGGGGGGGATCAGTTCAACGACCACGTCGGTGGCGTCGTCGATGCGGACGATCTCGGGTTCGGGTTCCGCCGATGATGGCAATCGGAGAATCTCATCGAAGCGGGCTGCCTTGGCAAGGACATCCCTAGTCAACAATCGGAAATTGTCCGCAGGCGGATCGCTGAGCTCTGGAATATCGGTCGGGTCGGCCGACAGCACGGCAATTCCGTGGGCGCGTAGCTCCCACATGATGACTTCCTGGCTCACCTTGTCGGGCGAGAGCGTGACCAGCGAGGGTACGACAACGGCGTCGACCTGGCCGGCGGACACGATGCCGACGATCGATTGCAGGCCCTCTCGACCTACGGCGTGGCCCGCGGTGCGGACGTCCTGGCAGAGGGCGACCAGCCGATGCCCGTTGTCGCTGATCCAGCGCCGTATCTGCTCGGATTGAGCGAACGCGGGCTCACTATCAGCAGAGGCTTCCCGTATGTAACCGACTACCCGCAAGGGTCTGCCTTTCTCTTTGCACTCGCGGCTACCGACAGTTTCGCAGTGTCACTCATCGTGTTCAACAACCCTCGTGTCGCGTCGGTTCCCGACCCGCTGGTAGCCTGCCGTCCATGAAAGCGCTGGTGCTGAATGCGTCGTATGAACCGCTCTCGGTGGTGTCGGTGCGGAGAGCGGTTGTCCTGGTGCTGCACAATCGGGCTGATGTGCTTGCGTCCAACGGAAGAGTCTGGCGTAGCGAGCGAATCGACCTGGCGTCGCCATCGGTGATTCGTCTCAGGCAATTCGTCAAGGTTCCTTATGCCCGCCGTGTCCCGCTGAACCGGCGGGCGGTCTTCATCCGGGACGCCAATAGGTGCCAGTACTGCAACCGGCACGCCGAGAACATAGATCATGTCGTTCCCAAAGCTCAGGGGGGCACCCACTCGTGGGAGAACGTCGTGGCTAGTTGCCGTCGCTGCAACACGAAGAAGGGCGGACGCACCCCGGAGCAGGCGGGTCTGGTGTTACACCACAAGCCGCGGGCGCCGCGGAGACACAGCTGGGTGTTGGTGGCAATCGGGACCGAGCCTGATCCTGAGTGGGAGCAGTATCTGAACTGACCGGGCCGTGATGGTCCCGGCGTCAGCTCTCCGAGTTGCGCAGCAACAACACCGGTCGCTTCGCCAGTCGGGTCACCTTGGCTCCGGTAGACCCCAGGAGTCCTTCGAAGAAGCCGCTCCCATGGGCACCGATCACGATCACGTCTGCTTCGAGATCCTGGGCTGTTGCGAGGATGCCCCGGTCTGCCTGCCCCTCGACGACTTTGCTGCTTGCCGAGACACCCACCTCATTGAGGGCCGCCACGAGCGGTTCGCACACTTGGTCGCGCTTGTTTTCGAGGTACTGGTGAATGATGGCGTCGTCGCCGGGCCAGGAGCGGGGGTTGTCCGGCGCTGCCGTGGAGACCGTCTCGGAATCCACGATGCGCAGCTTTGGTGGTTCCTGATCGCCGAAGTGATTCTGCAACTCCTGGAGCATGGCGCGCGGGACCTCGATCACGGTCAACACCGTCACTGTGCCGTCGGGGCCGGCCAACGGTGCGCTGAACTTGGCTACGGCCGTCGCATCGAGTTGACCGTCGGTTGCAACGAGTACGTGCATAGCTCCTCTCCTGCCGAGCGTGGCGTCAGGGTAGCCATGGCGGTCGGGACTTTGCCGGAAGAGCGCCCGCTAGTCGTCACGGGTTCTCGATCGAGGCCGCGATCTCGCGCAGCTTGGGGACCTCGATACCGGCCTCATCGGCATGACCGATCGCTCGCGCCAGTCGGGCCGGTGCGCTCCGCCCGGTGGAACCGTGATCAGGGTCGGCGTCGAAGGTCTCGACCATCCCTGTGATGAGGCGATCTCCGTCGAGCTCTTGTCCGGTGAGCCATTCTTGAATCGGCAGAATCTCGCTGGCGACGGTCGTTGCGAGCTCGCGGTTGTTGTACCAAAGATCATGCACGTTGCCCCTGGTAACCAGCCCGGCGATATTTGCAGTCAGGATGTACATGTTCTTGCGGACGAGTTCGTACATCAGGTCGCGGGTGTGGGTCAGTTCCACCGCGGCAATGTCTACGGACTGAAGAGCCACAACGAGCATCGATGCCTTTGGCCCCCATATCGGGGTCGGGATGATCACGTTTTCCGCGCGCCCCGGTTTCTTCTCGAACCAGACGACGGCAACAGTCGGGTTGTCGTAGCCGTGGGCGATCCAGTTGCGGGGCAGAAGCTCGTTCTGGACGAGAACGATGCGGTCGCGCCACCGGGAGGGAAGCTTCGCGAGGGTGGCGTCGAGGTCCGCTTCGCCGACGGTTACGAGGGTTGCTGCCGGCTCCGGTATGTCGCGGGCGATTGGTTCTGGGTCGGTGTCACGGAGCACGGGCACAACAGGGTGACCACTGCGGAGGAGACCTCTGGCGAAGGAGCCACCCATTTCGCCCATGCCAACGATGATTGCTGGATCATTCAAGTTCATGGGCGCAACGCTAGCGCGGCCCCGGTCAGGGGAGATCTGTCGCGTGACCAGCCTGTGGCGGTGGCACGACTACTCGCCTTCTCGCTCTCGGGAGTACCGCTCGTGCGATTCCTTGCGTTCCTGTGCTGCTTGCTCCCGAGCTTCTTCGCGCTCCTGGGCTGCTCGCTCGCCCGACTCCTTGCGCTCGCGCTCATGCCGCTCGTGCGATTCTTTGCGCTCTTGCTCGTAGCGGTCGGCCGCTTCTCGGTCACTGTCCATTTGCGGTCCCGGCTCTCGAGGTAAAAACTCTATCCGTTGGTGACATTAGGGCATGTGCGGCCCCTCTACGTCAAACCGGGCGACGGGCACTCCCGGCGCCTCCAACTAGCGTCTTGCATAACGGACCTTCGAGGGGAACCGAATGCATGACCCATTCGAGGGCGTCAGCTCGTCGGGCACTATCAGGACGGGAGCTAGCCGGGACCGGGTCTCGGCACTGTTCGAACCTGTGCTGGAGACCGCCGTCGATGTGGTCGGTGCTGCCGACAGCGCTGTGTCGTTGTATGTGTACGGGTCGGTGGCCACCGGGATGGCGCGGCCCGGAGGGTCCGACGTGGATCTGCTCACCGTGGGACTCTCGCCGGGTGATGCCACCGACATCGGTGTGGCGTTGTCCCGGCAGTTCTCGCACCTGTGTCGAGCAGTTGAAGTGGCCGCGGCTCAGCCCATCGACTTCTCAGGCGTCACCGACGAGGCGTACGGCGGTCGGGTGTTCCTGCGGCACTACTGCGTTCACCTAGCGGGGCTCGACCTTCACTCGGCGCTGCCCGACTTCGCCGCAGATGTGCGCGCCGCCCGCGGGTTCAACGGCGACATCGCTGAGAGTGCCCAACGTTGGAAGCAGGAACTAGATGCCGGCCGGGACCCGGTGGAGCTCGGCCGTCGGCTCGCTCGAAAGAGCCTGCTCGCCGTCGCCGGGTTAGTCAGCGTGCATGATGAAACGTGGACCACCGACCGCGCTGCGGCGATGGTCCGGTGGGCTGAGCTCGAACCGGCCCTTGCCGTTGGGCTCAACACTCTGCTCGCCTGGAGTCGCGCTGAGGCTGTCCCGGATGAGGTGTCCGTCGATGCGGCTCTCGAGGGTGTCGTGGCCGAGGTCACAGCTTCGTTCAAAACTTCGATTGGTTTGTGGGATGCTGGGACCCGATCATGACCGCGCCTCGTGACCATTGGGAGAACGTCTACAGGACCAACGACCCCGAGAGAGTTGGTTGGTATCAAGCGATCCCGAACCTCTCCTTGGAAATGCTCCGACAATGCGCCGCCGACCTCGACGCTCCCATCATCGACGTCGGAGGCGGATGTTCGTATCTCGTCGACCACCTCCTGGATGACGGCCGCACCGACTTGACGGTCCTGGACATGTCTGTTGCCGCGCTCGGTATTGCCAGGCAACGGCTCGGAGCCCGGGCCGATTTGGTGGAGTGGATCGAAGGCGATGTCACGTCTTATGCGTTCGATCGCACCTATAGGATCTGGCACGATCGGGCTGCCTTCCACTTCTTGACCGACGAGTCGCCGCAAGATCGATACTTGGAGACGATGGGTCGCACGGTGGCGATCGGCGGGGACGTGGTGATGGCGACCTTTGCGCTGGACGGACCGGAACGATGCAGCGGCCTGCAGGTCCAACGATATGGCGAAGAGTCGTTGGCCGGCCGGTTGGGCGGGGCGTTCGAACCGGTTGCCTTCAATCGTGAAATTCATGTGACGCCCGGGGGAGTGGAGCAGAGATTCCTATTCGGGCACTTCCGGAGAGTGTCGTAGACCGCTATGCCGCGGCCACGCCCGCTCACCTTCAGCGCCTCTGACCATCCCAGGCACTCGATCGGGACCCTGGTTCTTGTCCTTGGCACTTGGTATCATCGAACATATGTTCGATACGATGGACAAGACTACAGCAGCCTCGGGTCCGGCGAGTTCCGCAGCGGTACCTGTCGGTTTGGCCGAAGCCTCTCCTGGTGAGGAACTGGGAGGTTTGCTGGCCGAGGTTGCCTGGGACCGACTGACCCCGGCAGACCTGGTTGTTGTCCTGCGAGCGCAGCAACGTCAGATCGCTCACTATCAGGCCGGGTTGCATTGGACCGCCAATCGGATCGTTGCTGCGTATGAGGATTTTGACCAAGAGGACCCGATGGGCTTGCGGGAGGCGGCTGATGGTGCTGCGGCCGAAATGGGGGCAGCGCTTCGACTGACCCGGCGTTCCGCCGAATTGACCACCGAACTCGCCGTTGAGCTATTGCGCCGTCTCCCTGCCGTCTGGGATGCCCTCCTCGCAGGCCAGATCGACCTGCCTCGAGCTCGAATCCTGGTCGGGGGAACGGTTGATCTCGATCCCGCCGCCGGCCAAACCGTCGTCGACATGATCCTCCCGGATGCCGGGTTGCTCACGACCGGTCAGTTGGCTGCCAAGCTGCGCAAGCTCTGTATCCAGGCCGACCCGGAAGCTGCCAAGAAACGCTACGAGTCGTCGATCGAGGACAGACGTCTTGTGTTGGAAGCCAACGACGCCGGCACCGCCAATCTCCTGGGAATGGACCTGCCGCCGCACATCGCAGCCACCATCAAGCGGCGAATCAACCGGCAAGCCCGACGTCTTCGCCGCAACGGCGACGACCGCACCATGGACCAGCTTCGGGCCGACATCTATCTCGATCTGCTGCGTCGCCGTGAGACTCGGATGAGCGCAGATGGAGCCGATGCGGATTCGGGCCCGGTTGATGGTGGTGTCCACCTCACCGTTGGGGTGGAGACTCTCGCCGGCTACGACGACAACCCGGCGGAGATACAGGGCTTTGGTCCGGTCCTCGCCGACATCGCCCGACAGGTTGCTGACGGTCAAGTCGGATCGCCGTGGACCTGGAGCCTCCGGGATTCGGACACCGGGCAAACCATGGACGACGGCATCACGAGACGCAGACCCACCGCCGCCCAACGGCGCACCATCGAGGCGCTCGATCCGACCTGCGTCCACCCGGGTTGCCGGATGCCGGCAACGGACTGCGATAT
Source organism: uncultured Acidimicrobiaceae bacterium (assembly GCA_947258985.1). Classification (GTDB taxonomy): domain Bacteria; phylum Actinomycetota; class Acidimicrobiia; order Spongiisociales; family UBA5794; genus JAAETI01. Next base: position 42,865 of record CAMYKI010000006.1, on the reverse strand, counting down.
CGACCACACCATTCCGTATTCGGAGCGCCCCGTTACGTGTACTGGTGATCTTGCGCCGCTGTGCCGGCACCACCACCGCATCCGGCACGCCTTCGGATGGAGCTACCGGCGTCTTAGCGGTGGCGACTACCTGTTCACATCACCACTCGGGCACTTCCACACCACTTCCGGCCTCCCCCCGTGATCCTGAAGACAGCGAGTCGGAGCCCTAGCGGGATAGGCGTGGCCGCGACCGAATGATCGCAAGGGTCCCTTGCCTGACTGCTGAAGGCCCGGGCCACAACCCCGCCTTCCTGGGGGAGCGGGGGTTCTGGCGCGTCTGTGCACACCATGAAGGCGTCTCCGGGCACCCCAAATACGCCCGGTGGTGGGTCGATCGGCCTATTTGTGGCGAATCAGGGGCCCTGGGGGAGGAAGGTGGTTGTCAAGTGGGGCATGGTGGTATAGGGTGGGGCCTCGTGGGAGATGATGAGAGAGATGGAGAGCGTTTTCCATGTTCATGGGGCAGTACGAGCACACACTTGACGCAAAGGGACGTCTTGTGATGCCCGTCAAGTTCCGTGAGAAGCTCGAAGGTGGATGTGTCATCACCCCCGGCCAGGAGGACTGTCTCACCGTTTGGCCGATGGAGGTCTTCGAAAAGGAATACGACCGCATCGCCAATCTCCCGGCAACCGACCGTGACGCGCGGATGTACCGGCGCATGATGTTCGCCGTTGGTGCCGATCTGACTCTTGACGCTCAAGGCCGTATCCCCATTCCTGAGAATCTACGCGAATGGGCGGGGATAGTGAAAGACGTCACCGTCACCGGATCCGGTCCGCTCATCGAACTGTGGGCCAAGGAGGCCTGGCAATCCGAGCGCAGCGAAGCCGGTGAGTTCTTCTCCAACATCAGCTCACCGCTCGATCTGGACGGGAAGACGATATGACCCGTTCGCAGGACCCCGCATGCAAAGCCACAGCACAAACCACCACCGTAATCGCGACCGAGACCACAGCCGGTTCTGGCTCATGGCCAGTCCCCCGGATGCCAATTGGGAGGCCCCTTACTCCGCCCGCTTCCACTTTGGCGCCAGCGCTCCGGGGGGCTGACCATGGATCAGAACCCGTATCACGTACCGGTAATGGCGAAGGAGGTCGTGGAGCTACTACGGCCGATCGAGCCGACGCTGGTCATCGACGCGACCTACGGGGGAGGGGGACACGCCCGGGCGCTGCTGGCAGCCTTCCCCAACCTCTCGCTGATCGCCATCGACCAGGATCCCGACGCGATAGCACAGGGCCCGGGCGACGAGCGGGTGCGCCTGATCCAGGCCAACTTCACTTCACTCGACCGGATAGCGGCCGAGATCTGCGGGGGAACCCTTGATGGCGCTCCCGTACCACCCTGCATCGACGGAGTTGTCTTCGACCTTGGTGTCTCCTCCCACCAACTCGACGAACCCGAGCGTGGCTTCTCCTATCGGCGTCGCGGACCAGTCGACATGCGAATGGACCGTGACGCCGAGCTCGGGGCAGCGGCAATCGTCAACGAGTGGCCGGTGGATGACATTGCTGACATCCTCTGGCGATACGGCGAAGAGCGTATGGCTCGGAGAATTGCCAGGGCAATCGTCGCAGCACGACCCATCAGTGACACGGCTCACCTTTCCGACGTGGTCAAGGAGGCTGTTCCAGCCCCGGCAAGACGCCGCAAGCATCCTGCGCGAAAGGTTTTTCAGGCCATCAGGATCGCTGTCAACGACGAGCTCGACTCGCTCGAGTCTGGTCTTGAAGCAGCGATCGGTTGGGCGCGTCCCGGCGGGAGGGTGTTGGTGATTTCCTATCACTCTCTCGAGGACCGCATAGTCAAGAGACGCTTCGCAGCCGGCACGGCGGGCTGTGAGTGTCCCCCCGACTTCCCCGTGTGCATCTGTGGACGGGTGGCCGAACTTCGGTCGCCCGTCCGCAAACCTTTGCGCGCGAGTGAAGTGGAGGTCGCGGCCAACCCTCGAGCCCGGTCTGCGATTCTGCGGGTGGCGGAGAAGGTGGGCGCATGAGCCTCCCTCAGAGCCATGCCGGCGATCGCCCTTCTCTCGAGGTTATCCCGGGTGCCACCCGGAAGCTACGTCCCAAGATCAGCCACTGGATCCTGTTCGGGTTCGCCGTGATTGTGGCGTTCTTCGGTCTCATCTACTCAAGGATCTCGCTCGATAGCTCTGCATTCGAGATCCAGGAACTCGAAGCCCAGATCGCGGTGCAAGAAGACCTTCACTGGCAACTCCGCTACGAACTCGCCCAGATCCAAGATCCCGCACGCCTCGAAATCGAGATTGCCCAACTCGGGCTCGAATACCCGGCGGAGCGGATCGGCCTCTCAGTCCCCGTTGTCGGCATCGACCAACTCGATCCCGACTATCGCTGGGCACAACTCAAGGCGATCCTGAGCGCTCAGCCATGACCGGAACGATTCTGTTGTACGTCTTGACAGTCGGTCGCGCCGCGGCCGCAATCGCGTGGCAAGTTCGAACTCGGCCGATCGCTGGCGGCCTGGGAGACGAAAACCTCCCGGATCCGCCAGGTTCCTGACATGTTGCGCCCCACCTGGCGCACTCGGGACCTACGGGTCGTGCTGGTTGGCGTCGTCTTCCTACTCGCCTGGATCGGCATCGGATATCGGCTCTTCCAAGTCCAGGTTGTTGAAGCAGCGACATTCGAGGCAGACGGCAACGATCAGAGAATCCGCTACGAGGACATCGCCGCCAAGCGTGGCACCATCTACGACCGCGAATACATTGAACTGGCCGTCTCCGTGGACCTTCCGAGCGTGATTGCGGATCCGGCGCTCATCGCCGACCCTGCGGAAACTGCACGGGTCCTTGCGCCGTTGGTAGGGGGGAACGTTGCGGACATTGCGGAGAGCCTGAGTCGGCCCGATTCCCGCTTTGCCTATGTGGCCAAGCACATCACCATCGAGCAGGAGAAGGAGGTGGAAGCAGAGATGGAACTCGCCGCGGAATGCCGAAGTGGTGATTATCCCGCTTCCTGTTCCGCCGCGCTCGATGGCATCTACATGCGAAACGAACCGCTTCGGGTGTATCCGTCCGGAGATCTCGCCGCTCAGGTGCTCGGTCTCGTGCAGCAGGACGATCAGAAAGGTCTCGAAGGACTCGAGGCGCTCTACGACGAGCAACTCACCGGCACTCCCGGAACCAAGGTTCTCGAGCGAGATCCGGCGGGGATTCCCATTCCGCTCGGCGAACTCCTTATCGAGCCGGCGGTTGCCGGCGTCGATCTGAGGACCACCATCGATCGAGAGATCCAACACTTCGCTCAGCAGGCCGCCGCCGACGCCATGGTGGACACCGGCGCCAAGGCCGCCACGATCGTGGTGATCTCCCCCCGCAACGGCGAGATCCTGGCGATGGCGAGCGCTCCCACCTTCGATCCAAATGACCGTGGATCCATAGGCGAGGCCATCGAGGCCGGCGCCTTGCGCAACCGGGCCGTGACCGACGTATACGAGCCCGGGTCGACCCTCAAGGTGGTGACGGTGGCCGCAGCCCTCGATTCCGGGATCGTTACCCCGCAGACCGGATGGTGGGTGCCCGCGGCCTATGAGGTTGAGGGCAAGGAAGACCCGTATACGGATGTGAAGCGCGAAGAGGGCCGCCAAATGAGCGTTGCTGAGATTCTCACGAAGTCATCAAACGTCGGAACCATCCAGATTCAAGAACGACTCGGAAACGATCTGCATCACGAGTACCTGGAACGTTTCGGCCTGGGCCAGTTCACCGGCGACTCCGTTCCCGGTGAAGTGCCCGGCCTTCTTCGTCCCGTCAACGATTGGGTGTCCGCGACCGCCGGCGCCTCTACCGCCATCGGGTATCGCGTCGATGTGACGGCCCTTCAGATGGCAGCCTTGTTCGGGACGATCGCAAACGACGGAGTATGGGTAGAGCCGCACATAGTCAGCGAGATGATCCATCCCGACGGATCGCGCGATGTGACTGTTCCCCGGCAACGGCCGGTGATCTCGGAAGCTACCGCCCGGCAAATGCGAGAACTCCTCCAGGGAGTTGTCGAGCAGGGCACCGGTCGGAGAGCGGCGATTGAAGGATTTGCGGTAGGCGGCAAGACGGGAACCACCGAGAAGTTCCTTCCGGAGCAGGGGGCCTACAGCGAGGATGATCGTATTGCGTCCTTCATCGGAATCGCACCTATCGACAACCCGGAAATTGTTATAGCCGTTGTCCTCGACTCTCCACACGGTGAGGTTCAGGAAGAGGATCAAATTGCTGAACTGCAGTTCGGTGGGGTGTCGGCAGCTCCCATATTCGCACGCGTTGCCCGGGCGGCGTTGCAGGCACTCGGGGTAGCCCCGGATCTGGGAGTGGCCCCCGATCCCGGAGCCGAGCCTGATGATCAGTAGTACGACGAGACCCAAGAGGCTCTCTGAGCTTGCTGCCGCCCTCTCGCCCCACCAGCCGGTCGAAGTCCGTGGCAAGGACGTTGTCGTCTCCGACGTACACCTCGACAGTCGTGCTGTTACTCCCGGCAGTCTCTACGTCGCCATCCGGGGAGCGCGAGCAGATGGGCACGATTACATTCCGGCGGCCGTTGCAGCCGGAGCGGCTGCTGCGGCAGTCGAGGCAGCCAGTACGGTCGAGATACCGCAGCTCGTCGTGGCGGACACCAGAGCGGCCCTCGGGTGGCTCGCCGCAGAAGCGCACGATCACCCGGCACGGCGGCTGCGCATGGTCGGCATCACGGGCACCAACGGCAAGACCACCGTCGCCCACATGATGGAGGCGCTCACCGCAGGTACCGCGAGGGAAACGGCAGTAATCGGAACCGTGTCCTCAAACCTCCCCGACACCGAAGAATCCCCGCGGACTACTCCCGAGGCGAGCAACCTGCAGCGCATTCTGCGGAAGCTGGCCGACGCCGGAACTGTCAGCGATGTTGCAGTGGAGGTGTCCAGCCACGCGATGGAGATGGGCAGGGTGAACGGGGTTGTCTTTGACGTGGTTGCCTTCACCAACCTGTCGCAGGATCATCTCGACTACCACCACACGATGGAGGAGTACTACCGGGCGAAGGCACGCCTGTTCAGCAGCAACTGGGCATCGCAGGCGGTGATCTGGATAGACGACGGTTGGGGCAACAGGCTTGCCGGAGAAACCACGCTGCCCGTAACGACCGTCGGTTCGGGCTCGGATGCGGACGTCCGGGTCACCTACGGGCCGTCGACGCCGCACGGATCCTCGTTCGAGCTCTCTTCAGGAGCCACAAGTATTGAGGTCCATTGCCCGCTGGCAGGCCGCTTCAACGTGGCGAATGCAGCCGTCGCACTTGCGTGCGCCGAGCTGATTGGTATCGAAGCAGGTACGGCCGCGGCGAACCTCGCCCGGATGGAGCCGATTCCCGGCAGGTACAACACGCTTGCCGGCGCCGCAGGTTCCTGGGTCGTCGTCGACTACGCCCACACTCCGGACGCGATTGCCAATGTGGTCGCCGAGAGTCGCTCTCACGTGGCGGGCAAGATTCTTGTTGTCGTTGGTGCAGGCGGCGATCGTGACCGTCAGAAACGTCCGCTGATGGGTAGGGCGGCGGGCACGGCTGATGTCGTGATCGTCACCAACGACAATCCCCGTTCCGAGGATCCGGCGCAGATCATCGCCGAGGTCGTCTCCGGCATCGACCGCTCGACGGAAGTCGTGATAGAGCAGGACCGACGCCTCGCCATTCGGGAGGCGCTTGCTGCGGCGGCACCAGACGACGCCGTGCTCATCCTCGGCAAGGGGCACGAATCCGGGCAGGAGTTCGCCGACGCCACGATTCCGTTCGATGATGCTGCGGTGGCGAGAGAAGAAATCGCTCGACTCGAGGAGACGGAAATCGCTCGTGACAAGGGGACGCCATGACCCCCGTTCTCCTTACTGATCTCGCCAGACGTCTCGGGCTAGAAGCCTTCGACGACACCGGTGTCCCCATCACCGGCGTGACCACGGATTCGCGGAATGTACGGCAGGGGGATCTTTTTGTGGCCGTGTCCGGCGAGAACTTCGATGGGAACGAGTTTGCCCGATCCGCCATCGAATCAGGAGCCGCCGCTGCCGTCACTTCCGACCCCGGAGTTGTTGGCATCCCGCGCATCGTGGTGGCCGACACCCTCGTTACGTTGCGCGACCTTGCCTCCCTTCGTCGTGATGAACTCGACGTGCCGGTCATTGCGATCACAGGTAGCACCGGCAAGACATCAACCAAGGACCTCCTTGCCGGGGCCCTACCGGGGGCGTGGGCGTCACCTCGATCGTTCAACAACGAAATCGGGGTTCCTCTGACCGTTCTGGGAACACCCGAAAACGCTTCCTACCTCGTTGCTGAAGTGGGCTCCCGGGGGAGGGGCCACATTGAGTTCCTCATACCCGCCGTGCGACCGGACGTCGCGGTTGTCACCAATCTGGGCGTCGTGCATCTGGAGACCTTCGGCACCACCGATGGGCTCGCCGATGCGAAGTTCGAACTCGTGGAGGCCCTCCGCGAATCAGGGACGGCGGTGCTCCCAACCGGCGAACCGCGCTTGCGCCGCCCGCACAAAGGCGAAACGGTGCTGTTTGGCACCGAAACCACCTCGGATGTGCGTGTATCGGACATCACCGTCGATGACGGCGGTCACGCAGGGTTCCTCCTGGAAAGCCCTGATGGGACTGCCCGGCTGAAGCTGCGGGTGGCCGGCGCACATCAGGCCCTCAACGCCGCCGCGGCCGCCGCCGCAGGGTTGGCGGTTGGGGTCGACTTTCAGACAGTGGTCGGCGGAATCACGCAGGCGACCGGGTCCGCCTGGCGGATGGAAATCCACTGCGGGCGATACACGGTCGTCAATGATGCATACAACGCGAACCCCGATTCGATGGAAGCAGCGATGACAACAGTTGCCGGGATGCCCGGAAGACACATCGCCGTCCTTGGGACCATGGCCGAGCTTGGCCATCTCGAGGCCGGAGAGCACGCGCGCATCGGTCGTCTCGCCGCAGACCTCGGATTTATCGCGGTCATCACCGTCGGAGACGAACCGGGGATAGCCGCCGCGGCGGGGCCGATTGGGAGAAACGTTCCCGACAAAGACACGGCGCGGAGAGTCGTGCGTGGCCTCGCAGACGACGGCGACGTAGTGCTCGTGAAGGCATCCCGTGCCATTGGGCTGGAGACGCTTGCGCTGCAGCTCGCAGAGGAGGCCCGTCAGTGATATCGATCCTCCTTGCATCAGCAATCGCCTTCATCATTACCCTTTTCACCACCCCGATCGCTATCCGCATTCTGCGAGATCGCAACATCGGCCAGTTCATCCAGGAAGAGGTCGAGGACCACCACCACAAGCGGGGTACGCCGACAATGGGTGGCATCGTGATGATGGGTGCGGTAGTGGTGGGGTATGTCTTCTCCCACGTTCGCATCTGGGAGTTCGGTGAGGGGTTCAATCTGCGCGTGACAGAGTTCGCCGGCCAGGGATGGTTGGCGCTCATGGCCTTTGTCGGCATGGGCCTAATCGGGTTCCTCGACGACTACACCAAGTTTGCTCGCAAACGCAACATGGGACTGTCAAAACGCTGGAAATTCCTCGGCCAACTCACCGTTGCAGTGCTATTCGCCTGGGGCGCCATCGCTCTCGACACCAGCACCGAGCTGTCGTTCACCCGCGGTATCGGTATTGAGCTAGGTCCATGGTTCTACGGGCTGTTGGTCCTTTTCATGCTGACGGCGGCCGCAAACGCGGTGAACCTCACGGACGGTTTGGACGGTCTTGCAGCCGGCAGTGCCGCGCTCGTGTTCGGAGCATTCGTCCTCATTGCTTTTTGGCAGACCCGCAACCCGGCCTTCTATCAAGTCGATGGTGGCCTCGATCTTGCAATCCTTGCTGGTGCCATCGTTGGGGCAGCACTGGGTTTCCTCTGGTGGAACGCGGCTCCCGCCCAGATCTTCATGGGTGACGTGGGCTCTCAGGCCATCGGCGGTGCGCTGGCGGCCATGGCGCTACTCACCAACACTCACCTGCTCCTGATTGTGCTTGGCGGTCTCTATGTGATGATCACGATGTCGGTGATCCTCCAGGTCTTCACATTCCGGGTGTGGGGGAAGCGGATCTTTCTCATAGCGCCGATCCACCATCACTTCGAGATGAAGGGATGGCCGGAGACCACGATCATCATCAGATTCTGGATCCTGGCAGGACTCGGTGTCGCAATCGGCGTCGGCATCTTCTACGGCGACTTCCTCCGAGAAACGAGCGGGGGAGTGCTTCCGTGAAGGTACTTGTCCTCGGAGCCGCCGTCAGCGGACGAGCCGCCGCCAGATTGGCCCAGGCGCGCGGCAATGACGTGGTGATATACGACCGCAGCGATGACGCGGTGAAACCGCTGCAACACATGACCGACATCATGGCGGGCGACTGGAAGCCGGATGCGTTGCGGAACGTCGATCTGGTCGTGACGAGTCCCGGTTTCCCCGAGCATTTCGGTCCGATCCCCGACGTGATGTCCGCCGGCATCCCTCTCGTGAGCGAGATGGAATACGCAGTACAGGGTATCGAGGCCGGCTATGCGGCCGTCACCGGCACCAACGGCAAGACCACGGTCACATCTGTTGCCGCCGACATGCTGATCGCCTCTGGAGTCGATGCGGTTGCCGCGGGAAACATCGGAACCGCGTTGTCCGATATCGTTTTTGACCCTCCATCCGTGATCGTGATCGAGGCTTCCAGTTTTCAGCTTCGGTTCATCGACGAGTTTCGCCCGGCGGCCGCGGCCATATTGAATATCGCCCCGGATCACCTCGATTGGCACGACGGTATGGAAGAGTATGTTGCAGCCAAGCAGCGAATCTTCGAAAACCAGACTCCCGAAGACATCCTCGTGTACGACGCCGACGATGCCGGTGCTACCGCTGCCGTCGCCCCGGCTCTAGCGCGCCGCATTCCGGTCAGCGGGCGCCGAATTCCCGACGGCGGCTTTGGTCCCGAAGGCAGCGAACTCGTGGTCGAGGCGGGGAAGATGCTGCGGCCGGATCTCGACCAGGCCTACACCATGGATCTGGTAGCGGCAGCTGCCATCGCCGGCCATCTTGGAGCGACCCTCGACGGCATTGCCACCACAGTCGAAAACTTCGCACCGGGAATGCACCGCAGGTCTGTGGTGGGGCGCTGGAACGGGGTGACCTGGGTCAACGACTCAAAAGCCACAAATCCGCACGCCGCGCTCGCCTCGGTTGCCGCCTTCGAGTCTGTGGTGCTGATAGCTGGAGGCCGCAACAAAGGTCTCGATCTAGGTCCGATAGTCGAGGGCCCGACGGTTCGGGTGGTCATCGGAATCGGTGAGGCGTCCGCCGAGTTCGAGGAAGCGACCGACCCCGGCCGCTTCCGTCGAGGCGGCGGCCTGGATGACGCGGTTGCCATTGCCGACGAATTGGCGCGTCCCGGAGACACCGTCCTCCTGGCACCGGGTTGCGCCAGCTTCGACATGTTCGAATCCTATGCGGTGCGGGGCGAAGAGTTTGTACGTTCCGTGCGCAGGCTGAAGGGGGAAGCCAATGGCAAGTAGGGTCACTCCGATCACCCAGGCGCGCTCCTTTGCGGCGCGGCGCGAACCTCGGTCCGGCAGAATCGCAGTGTTGCTCCTGCTCCCGGTGGTCGTGCTCCTGATCATCGGTCTCGGGGCATTGCTCTCCGCATCGTCGGTTTTGGCAATTCGCGAGGGTTACACAGACAACCTCTACTACTTCAAGAGGCAGGTCCTGTTCGCCATCATCGGCGTCCTATGCCTGATCGTGGGGGCCAGAATCCCCTACGACTGGTACCGGAAAGCAGCGATACCCATTTTTGGACTAGCTCTCGTCGGCCTGGTGGCCACCCTGGCAATCGGTGAGGTGCGCGGAGGTGCGCAGCGGTGGATCGTGCTCGGACCGGTGACGATCCAGGCTTCGGAGTTCGCCAAATTCGCCGCCATCGTGATGCTGGCAATGATTCTGGCCAGAAAGGCCGAGTACCTCGATACCTTCTGGCACGTCTTTGTACCGGTGGCGACCGTGCTGGCCGCTGTCGGCTTGCCCCTGATGATGCAGCCGGACTTTGGGACGACGGCGCTCATCGCCGCTACCGCGTTGACGATTCTGTTCGCCTCGTCGGCCAGGATGTTCCACGTCATTGGTGTCGGCCTCGCCGGCGCCGCCTTCGGCGGCATGCTTGCGGTCGCCGCCCCCTACAGATTGGAGCGGGTGACCAGTTTCCTGAGCGAGAACCCCGACGTACTCGGCGACGGCTACCACGCCCACCAAAGCCTGGTAGCTCTCGGTACTGGGGGATGGTTTGGTGTCGGCCTGGGAGCAAGCCGGGCTCGATGGTCATTCCTTCCCAACGCTCATAGCGACTTCATCTTCTCCATCATCGGTGAGGAGACGGGACTCGCCGGCTCGCTCGCAGTTATCGCTCTCTTCATGGTGCTTGCCGCAGTTGGCGCGACGATCGCCCTGCGCTGTAGAGACTCCTTCGGTCGGCTGATGGCCATCGGAATCGTGGCCTGGCTCACTTTCCAGGCTCTGGTCAACGTGGGCGGTGTGGTCAAGGTGCTTCCCATCACCGGCGTTCCCCTGCCGTTCGTTTCCGCAGGTGGAAGCGCAATGATGGCAAACCTCTTCGCCGTCGGAGTGCTCATCAATATCGCCCGGATATCGGCGAAGCGTTCCAGCGGTCCAGAGAGGGGAGCAGCAAGGTGACTTACGCATTCGCCGCTGCCGGGACCGGCGGCCACGTGTTCCCGGCGCTTGCCGTCGCCGACACCCTCGTAGCCGCCGGCGTCCCGAAAAGCGAGATCGTCTTCTTCGGCGGCGACCGCATGGAAGCGAAGACAGTGCCCGACGCAGGGTACGAATTTGTCGCGGTGGACTTGCGCGGGCTGAAAAGGTCCTTCTCGCTACAGAATCTGGGGATACCAAAGGTCGTCGCCAAAGCACGCGGCGAAATGACCGAGGAGATGGAGCGACGCGGCACGAAGGTATGCATCGTTTTTGGCGGTTACGTGTCGGTTCCCGCGGCAATGGCGGCCCAGAAAGTTGGCGCCCATCTCTTCGTCCAGGAGCAGAATGCCATGGCCGGTCTGGCCAACCGGTTTGTGGCCCGCCGCGCCGAACGAGTATTCGCCGGGTTTGCGGCAGCGCGCAACCAGCTCAAGAACGCCGAACTGACCGGCAACCCGCTTCGTCCGATCTTTTCGAGCTTCGACAGGGAAAAACTGCGACCGGCCGCCAGGGAGAGATACGGAGTTCCCTCCGGCCTCCCCGTGCTCGGGGTACTTGGGGGCAGCCTCGGCGCCAAGGTGCTCAACGACGTAACGACGGCTCTGGCCATGGCGGTTGATCCGGATCATCTTGCGATCGTCCACTTGACGGGGCGGCCCCACTACGAGGAGATCAAGAAGACGGCGGCGCAATCGGCGCTCCCGTGGTTCCCGGTCCCATTCGAGGACCAGATGGAGATGTTCTACGCGGCGTCGGATCTAGTGCTGTCGAGGGCCGGGGCCATGACGATCAACGAACTGGCCGCCACCGGTACTCCCGCCGTTGTGGTTCCATTGGGCCTCGGCACCAACCAGTCGGCAAACGCCATGGAGTTGGAGGCCGCAGGAGGACTAGTACAGGTGGAGCAGAGCCAGATCGATCAGGTACCGATAGTCATCGACCAGCTCATCGTCGATCGGGTGCGGCGTGAGGCGATGGCGACGGTGATGTCCACTCACGGCAAGCCTGCGGCCGCGCGTGTGATTGCCGACGCAATGCTGGAGGCGGCGCATGCGTAACACTCATTCGATAGAGGCGTTCAAACGCGTTCACATGGTCGGGGTGGGCGGCTCGGGGATGAGCGGCTTGGCCAAGATACTCGCCGGTCTCGGCTACGAGGTGACCGGATCCGATCTCAAACCGGGCAGGGTGCTGGATGCCCTCGAGGACGCCGGAATCGAGACGTGGATCGGCCATCGACCAGAGCGGATGAAGGAGCCGGAACTGGTTGTGGCTTCTTCGGCGGTGCCCGCCAGGGATCCCGAACTGGTGGCCGCGGCTGAGTACGGAGCAGTGGTTTGGGAGCGTCCGGCTCTTCTCGATGCCCTCACTGCGATCATGCCTGGCCTGGGAATCACCGGCACCCATGGAAAGACGACAACAACGGGCCTCGTAGTTGCCGGTATGAATGGCGTTGGTGCCGACCCATCATTTCTGGTCGGCGGCGAGCTTGTCGGGCAGAACACGTTCGCTCATCTGGGCAACCGTGAAGTATTCGTGCTCGAAGCCGACGAAGCGTTCGGAACGTTCCGCCACCTGCATCTCAACGGTCTCATCGTGACCAACATCGAGGCCGACCATCTCGATTATTACGGGACGGTCGCTGAACTCGAAGAGGCATTCGCCCTGGTGGCCAATAGAACCGACGGACCCGTTCTCGGCTGCATAGACGATCCAGGGATCCAGCGGCTGGCGCAGCGCGCCGACGTGATCACCTACGGGAGAAACCCGGGGTCGACGTGGCAGGTCACGGATCTCGAGCACGGGATCGGCGACGTCAGCTTTCTCTTAGCGGGTCGCGGTTCCACAACCATGGTGCGAGTTCCCCGACCGGGGGTACATATTGCTCTCGATGCCGCCGGGGCCATCGCATTCCTCGCTGAACTCGGTTACGACCCGAGAGCGGCTGCCGCGGGAATAGGCGACTTCGCCGGCGTGCGGCGGCGGTTCGAGACACGCGTGCGCATCGGTGGCATCACCGTCGTCGACGACTACGCCCACCATCCGACGGAAGTCGGTGCCACGATCAGCGCCGGCAGGCTCGGTGGTTGGCGCCGGGTCTGGGCAGTGTTCCAGCCGCACCGGTACACGAGGACGGCCAATTTGGGCCCGGCCTTCGGAGCCCCCCTTGCTGAAGCGGACAAGGTAATCGTGACGGACGTCTATTCGGCAGGCGAAGCACCGCAGCCGGGGGTCACCGGAAGGCTCGTCGCCGAGGCCGTCAGCGCCGCCGGTGGAGACGTTCGCTACCTGCCGTCGATCCGTTCGGTTGCCCCGACCATCGTTCCCGAGCTCACGGAAGGCGACGTCGTACTGCTATTGGGCGCCGGTGACGTGAACAGCATCGCCGACGATATCGCCACCGCTCTCGGTGATCAGCCGTGAGATTGACCGACCTGGTCTCATCGGGCCTCATCCGGAGAGACCACAACTTCTCCGGTGCGACCACCTACAAGTTTGGCGGCTCGGCGGCCTGGTACGCAGACGTGGCCACCCACGCCGATCTTGCGGCGGTTCTCGACGCACGGCTCGCCGAACCGGAGCGGCCTCCGCTGCTCGTTCTCGGCAGAGGCTCCAACATCGTGGTTTCCGATTCCGGCTTCCCCGGCTTGGTCGTTCACCTCACCGGGGAGTTCAACTCCGTTGCCATCGACGGAGGAATCGTCACGGCGGGGGGAGGAGTGTCATTGCCGCAGCTGGCCAGGCACTGCGCCTCCTCGGGCCGGGGAGGACTCGAATTCTACGTCGGCATCCCGGGATCCGTCGGCGGTGCAGTAGCGATGAACGCCGGTGGTCACGGCTCCGACACGGCCGAGTGGCTGATCGACGCCACGATCATCGACACCGACACGAGAGCGACCCAAGTCGATGATCCCGGCGGGCTCGATCTCTCGTACCGGCATAGCCGCATCAGCGAACACGAGATAGTCGTTTCTGCCAGATTCCGCTCGATAGAGCGGCCCCAACCGGATGGAGAACGTCTCATGCGGGAAATCACCGCATGGCGCCGCGCCCATCAGCCCGGAGGGACGCTCAACGCGGGGAGCGTCTTCAAGAACCCACCTGGTGACGCCGCCGGACGCATCATCGATGCAGCCGGGTTGAAGGGGTATCGGTGCGGCGGCGTGCGGGTCTCAGAACGTCACGCCAACTTCTTCGTCGCAGAAGGCGACGCGACTGCTCAGGACGTCTATGAGTTGGTTGGCGAGGTCGGGGCCAGGGTGAAGGCCCAAACCGGAATCGAGCTACGTCCTGAAATCAGGTTCGTTGGAAAGTTCGATGGACCGGCATGAGTGCCGACATCGACCCCCGGTTGGCCCGGCGCCGACGTCAGGTTCAAGAGGCGAGCGCCCGCCGCAGGCTCCGTTGGTTGGTGGGGCTGCTGATACTGGCGATCAGCGGCGGGATCGTCGTTGCCGTCTTCCAGTCTTCGTGGTTTTCGGTCGATGCCATCTCCGTGGAGGGTGATGTCAGGGCCCCGGTACTCTCGTTGTTGGAGGAAGCCGGTGTCGAGGAAGGCGTTTCGATCGTCTCGGTAAGGGCGGGTCGCGTAGAGGAAAGGCTCCTGACAGATCCGTGGGTCGCCGCTGCCCAGGTGAGAGTGGTCTGGCCCCGATCGGTCGAAGTGACCGTCGTCGAATACATCCCGATCGCCAGAGTCACGGCAGGCGATAGCTGGCTGGTCAGCTCCGGTCAGGGCGCCGTACTCGCCGTTGGCGAGGACCTGGTCGAACCGGTCATCGACGTTGACGTGGGCGCAGTTGTTCCCGGGCAGAAGATCGACGATCCGTTGGTGCTGGGCGCCCTCGAATTCGTCGCGGCTCTACCGGTAGAACTGAAGACGGATCTGGTCGTCGAAGTCGACGATCAAGTGTTGGAGGCTGCCGTTGCCGGCCATACGGTTGCCCTCGGTAGCGCCACCGACATGGTCCAGAAAGCCGTAACGCTTGCCGTGTTGCTCGAAGAAGGTGTACCCGATGGGGCGCACATCAGCTTGCTCTCTCCGCTGCGACCGGCTGTTTCCAACCCTCAACCATTGGTTGAGACTTCGCCGGAAGTAGCTACCGAAACAACGGTATCGAGCTAAGGTTCAGGTTGAGACAGGAGTGGAGAAGGTGACCGAAGGAAGCAGCCCCCAGAATTACCTCGCCGTGATCAAGGTCGTCGGCGTGGGCGGTGGCGGCGTAAATGCCGTCAACCGCATGATCGATGCCGGGATACGCGGCGTCGAATTTATCGCAATCAACACGGACGCTCAGGCTTTGCTGATGTCCGATGCGGATGTGAAACTCGACATCGGTCGAGATTCGACGCGCGGCCTCGGAGCCGGCGCCGATCCGGATGTGGGACGTCAGTCAGCCGAAGAGCATCGTGAGGAAATCGAAGACGCCCTCATAGGATCGGACATGGTTTTCATCACCGCCGGCGAAGGCGGAGGGACGGGAACCGGCGGGGCACCAATCGTTGCAGAGGTGGCCCGGGAGATCGGGGCGCTCACCGTAGGTGTCGTCACTCGCCCATTCGGGTTCGAAGGCAGACGCCGATCCGTGCAGGCCGAACAGGGCATTCAGTCGCTGAAGGAAGCCGTCGACACCCTGATCATCATTCCAAACGAGCGGCTTCTCGAGATCGCCGATGAGCGAACCGGAGTCATAGAGGCGTTCGGCATGGCCGATCTGGTCCTGTCGAGCGGTGTTCGCGGAATCACGGATCTCATCACCACCCCCGGCTTGATCAATGTCGACTTCGCCGATGTCAAGACAGTCATGACCGAAGCCGGCTCTGCCGTCATGGGTATCGGGTCGTCTACGGGAGAAAACCGCGCCAGCCAAGCCGCCGACAAGGCGATCAGCTCCCCGCTGCTCGAGACGTCCATGGAAGGTGCTCGCGGCGTTCTGCTGTCGATCTCGGGACCCGAGGACATGACGCTGCACGAGATCTCGACCGCAGCAACCATCATTGCTGATCACTGCGACTCGGACGCCAACATCATTTTTGGAGCCGTTGTCGATGATGGCCTCGGGAGCGAGATGAAAGTCACTGTCATTGCCGCAGGTTTTGATCGCGACAGGCGAACAATGTCCCGGCCGTCATACCCGGAATTCTCGTCGCGTCCCGCGGAACGTGATGGGAACGATGACGACGATCTCGATATCCCGGGCTTCGTCAGCGGATGATTCGTCCGCCCGGCTTTGCCGGTGCTGCGTTTGGCACCGTTGCATCCGGCGACCTCAGAGTCGACAGCGTTCGTCGTCGCCGGGTTGCCGAAAGCCTGGGGATTTCCGCCGACTGGGCCTTCGTTCAGCAGGTACACGGGAACACAGTCGTTGAGGCCTTCACGGCTGGCAATCTCGGTGAGGCCGACGCGATCGTTGTGCGCCGTCCCGGGATACCGATCGCGGTAGCAACGGCAGACTGTGTTCCGATCATCATTGAAGCGAAGAGTGCTGCGGCCGTCGTACATGCCGGATGGCGTGGTGCGGTCGCCGGCGTCGTACCCGCTGCGCTCGAGGCGCTGAATGCCGCGGGGAACGCGCCACGGCGCGCCGCCATAGGCCCGGCGATCGGTCCCTGCTGCTACGAAGTTGGAGCCGAGGTACTGGCGCACTTTCCCGGTTTCGTCCGGGAAACAGACTGGGGGACGCCCAGCATCGACATCCCTGGCTATGTCGCAAACCAGATGGCAGGATTGGAGCTATGGAAGTCCGATGAGTGCACGTTCACATCGGACGCTTTGCACTCGTGGCGGCGCGATGCAACAAAACAGAGACAGGTGGCGGTGGCATGGTTGCCGACAAGCTGAACGTCATCAGGGACCGTATGCGGGCAGCGTCCGAGAGGGTCGGTCGGAATGTCGACGACGTGACGTTGGTGGCCGTTACCAAGGGACAGCCCGACACCGCCATCATGGCCGCATATGAAGCGGGACAGCGGGTGTTTGGGGAGAATCGGGCGGCCGAGTTGGCCGCAAAAGCCCTGCGGCTTCCCGGCGACATAGAGTGGCACTTCATAGGATCGCTTCAAACCAGACAGGCCAAATTGGCGCTGCCTCACGCCGCCCTGCTTCACTCGATGGATCGTCCCCGGCTGGCGAACACGTGGGCGGCAGGAGAAGCGCCATGCCCGGTTCTCATCCAGGTCAATGTGGCGGGTGAGCAGCAAAAGCACGGGGTTGCGCCCGAGGACACTGCTGCGCTCGTCGAGCTGGTGCAAGCTCGGGGCCTCGACTGTGTTGGGCTGATGACGATCCCTCCCTTAGTCACGAGCGATGAAGACAACCGGATCTGGTTTGTCGAGTTGCGGAAACTGCGAGACCGGCTGGCCCCGGACCATCACGGACTGAACGAGCTATCAATGGGAATGACCGACGACTTCGAGCTAGCGATTGAAGAGGGTGCAACCATGATTCGCGTGGGACGGGCTATCTTTGGACCGCCGGGTGTGCCGGCACGGATCGATTGAGGACAAGAGATGGCATCACTGTGGCAGAAAACAATGTTCTACCTCGGTCTCGTCGACGACGAGGAGATCGAAGCTGCCGAGGCGGGGACCAGCGAGCCGCAGCAAGCGGTCAGAACCGTTGACTCTCCTGCCGATGCGGCGCAGGCAGCGCCGGCTCAGGTCGGTCGGAAGGCGAGCTCGGTTGCGGGCCGTCGCATCGAGCCGCCGGCGCCCGTGCGACGTCGGGTATCTGAAAATGTCGCGCACGCCGAAGCCGGAGTACTCGTAACTCCGGGGTCGTCTGGTTCAAGCGGGTCCGAAGACCGCGAGTCTGTCATCATCGAAGCACGCACGCTGTCGGATGCCCAGACCCTCGCCGACCATATTCGAGAAGGCCGGTCGGTCGTGCTCGACCTGCGGGAGACGGAGACCGCAATGGTGCGCCGCCTCGTTGATTTTTCCAGCGGTCTGACCTATGCCCTCGATGGCCGCATGGTGAAGGTGGCCACCGGCGTGATACTGGTGACCCCCGCAGGTACCACGGTCAGCGTCGATGAGCGACGTCGGCTGGCGGCTCTCGGTTTGTACGACACTGGTCCCGGCGGCGGATGAGCAATCTGATCTGCTCGCTGCTCGACATTGCGACACTGATTCTGTTCGCCTGGATCATCCTGAGCTATGTCGTCAATTTCGGCCGGTTGCCCTGGGGGCATCCGGTGCGCAAGGTCTACGACTTCCTCTCCAGCGGTATCAATCCCATTCTGGTGCCAATACGTAGAGTCCTGCCGCCTCTACGAGCAGGCTCGATGGGTCTGGACTTGTCGCCCCTTGTCCTGTTCCTCGGAATCATGGTGCTTCGCCGCATCGTCTGCTAACGGGCAGCCCGACTCAGATCTGGTCAGCGATAGCGGTCGTCCCGGCCCACAGCAACGGGCAAACGGTTACGATTCTTCTGTGAATCTCTCTAGTGAAGATGCAAGCCGGATCGAGTTCGCCGGGACCAACGAATCCTATGATCGCAGAGAGGTCGAGGATTTCCGTCGAAGGGTGATTGCCGCGCTCGAGCAGTATGAAGCTGGGGCGGCGACGATCGGCGAGATCCAATTGGCGCAGGCGCAGAGAGTGCGTCAGCAAGCCGTGCATATGGCCGAGAAGATGCTGCGCGACGTCATCGGATCGTCCGGTGATGAGATCAGCGGCCTCGAAACCTGGCAAGAAGCCGCCATGTTGCGGGCACTCGCCGAGGAAGAGATGGAGTATGCCCGCGAGGAGTCTCGGCGGCTACCCGCAATGGCGATCGCCGAACGCGATGAGATTCGGACGAAATACGCAGAGGAGCGTAGAGCCCTCCGCGTAGAACTCCACGACGAACTGCAAGTGTCGCGAGCCGCCGCCGACGACGAGAGCGAGCGGATTCGCCGAGCTGCCGATGCCGAGGCGACGCGTATTCTCACCGAGGCTATCGGTAGGGTCGAACAAACTCGCAACGAGGTTCACGCTGATCTGCAGCGAGGCGAACGAAGGCTTGCCCTGTTGAAAACGGCTCTCGCCGATGCAGAGAGTCGTTTTCGGCGTCTTGCTGCCACGGCGGCGAACGAAGCCGGCACACTCGCCGCGCTTGCCGATCAGGATATCCAATCGGAGCCGCGACAGCTGGAAGTCGCTGTGGTCGATCTGACCGACGGCGGTCAACTGGATGACGAAGAGCGTCTCCCGGTCATCGAGGAACCAGTATTGCCGCGCGGTGAGGAAGCGGGTTTCTACCAGCGTCGCCTAGCCGGTCTGCGGGACCGGTTAGAGAAAAGCGGGCATCCGCCCCAATAAGGGGGCGCACCCGCCCCAGTAAGGGGGCGCACCCGCCCCAGTAAGGGGGCGCACCCGCCCCAGTAGGCGGAAACAGCCACACGAACAGGTCGGGCACATCGCCCGAATAGTCGGGTGGACGATTCCGAAACCTCCTAGTGCCTTGCTATGGCGACAGTCAGCTCGCTGTCGTTGACCGACAAGACATGCTTCTGAGGAACCTGGGCGCGGTCGACTTGTGTCGCCAATACCTCGCCTCCGATCAGACTTTCGTAGCTGGTGAGTGCAGCCGCCAGATCGCTATCGGTGGTGTGCCAGGTCAACCGGATGCGGTCGCTGACCTCGAGATCAAGGCTGCGGCGAAGACCCTGTAGGCCACTGACGATCTCTCGCGCCACGCCCTCGACCGCCAGATCGGGAGTGATCGTGACGTCAAGCGCAACCGACAGCGAACCCTGGGCGGCCACGGCGAGCCCCTCTCGTGGTTCGCGGCGCACAACGATGTCGTTTGCCGATATCACCGTTCCGTTGACTTCGTGGTCCACTCCGTCGATCAAGGCCGAGACAACCTCGTGAGGTAGATCCGCGATTGCCGCGGCGGCGTCCTTGGTGGCGGCACCGAGCCGAGGACCGAGCGCTTTGAAGTTGGCCTGGGCCGAGAGGTGAACCAGGTGGTCTTCTTCGGAGTCGATAGTCACCCGCGCCACGTTGAGTTCCTCGGCAATGAGCGCCGTGTGTGACGCGACTGCCTCCGCCGTGGCGGCATCTCGGGTGATCACCGTTAGCTCGGCCAACGGCTGGCGAACTTTGACCTCATGGCGCTTGCGCAGACCGTGGCCCAGGGTTACCACGGTCCGCACTGTGGCCATGGCCGCTTCGAGCGATTCGTCGATGACGGTGCGATCGGCGGTTGGGTAGTCCTCGTGGTGAACACTCTCTGGAGCGTTGGGATCGAGATCCCTGACCAACCGCTGGTAGAGCTCCTCGGCGATGAACGGCAGGACGGGAGCCGCCACCTTGACGAACGTCACCAGGACCTCGTAGAGGGTGGCGAAGGCGGAGAGCTTGTCCCCGTCGTCGCCGGAGCCGCGCTGCGACCAGAAACGTCGGCGTGACCGCCTGATGTACCAGTTGGTCAGGTCATCGATGAATCCGATGATCGGTGGGATGACGTTGTAGAGCCGATAGTCCTCCATCTCGGCGTTTACCCGTCGCACCAGACTTTGCAGCACGGAGAGAATCCAGCGGTCGATTTCGGCTCGTTCCGCTGGGGGAGGCGCCGAGGCGAGCTCATCCCGGGTGATGCCGTCGGCCTCCGCGTAGGTGGTGAAGAAGGAATACGAGTTCCAAAACGGAAGCAGAACCGTACGTACAACCTCGCGTACCCCCGATCCGGAAAACCGCAGCGGGTCGGCACGGACGACGGGCGAGTTGATCAGATACGCCCGGAGCGCGTCGGCCCCGTATTCGTCGAGCACATGGCTCGGATCGGGATAGTTCTTCAGGCTCTTCGACATCTTGCGTCCATCCTCGGCAAGGATCATTCCGGTGACGATGCAATTCTGGAACGGGGCTTCGTCGAAGAGTGCCGCACCGAGGACGACGAGCGTGTAGAACCAGCCGCGAGTCTGATCGAGTCCCTCGGCAATGAAGTCGGCCGGGTAGCGCCTCGCAAAGCGTTCCTCGTTGTCGAACGGGTAGTGGATCTGGGCGTAAGGCATGGATCCCGACTCGAACCAGCAGTCGAGCACCTCGGGCACACGCCGCATGGTCCCGGCGCAGGAACCGCACGAGAACGTGATCTCATCCACATAGTGCTTGTGGAGATCTTCGACGTAGTGGCCGGACAGGTCCTTGAGCTCGTCGCGTGAGCCCACACAGATCTTCTCATCGCAGGTGTCGCACTCCCACACCGGGATACAGCTTCCCCAATATCGATTTCGACTGATCGCCCAGTCCCGGGCTCCTTCCAGCCAATTGCCAAAGCGGCGATCTCCGACCGCCTCGGGGACCCAGTGGATGTTCTTGTTGACCTCCACCATCTTGTCGCGGAAGGATTCGACGTTGACAAACCAGGTTGGGATGGCCTTGTAAATGAGAGGCGTCTCCGTCCTCCAGCAGAAGGGGTAGGAGTGGCGGATCTGCTCGTGCCGTACTATCAGCCGGCGGTCCTTGAGGATCCGGATCAGCGTGGCATCGGCGTCCTTGACGTTCTTGCCCGCAACATCAGGTACCTCGTCCGTGAAGCGAGCCTCGGCGTCGACGGGGTCGACCATGACATCGAGCCCTGCGGCGTTGAGCGCATAGAAGTCGGCTTCGCCGTAGGCGGGGGCCATATGGACGAGACCGGTGCCCTCATCGACCGAAACGTCCTCGCTCTCGATCACCCGGAACGCGCCTCGATCACGTTGGTCGCCGAAATAGTCGAACGGCGGCACATATTCCAGGCCCACCAACTCGCTGCCGAGAGCGCGGGCCAGCACTGTCGGCTCCTCGGAGAAGAAGCCGGAGACGAGGTCAGCGGCGAGCCAGTAGACGCCGTCCAGGCCGTCGATGGACCCGGCAACGCGAACGTAGTCGATGTCGTCACCGACGGCGACGGCGAGGTTGCCCGGCAAGGTCCACGGCGTCGTTGTCCAGATGAGCAAGTGATCGCCGGCAGCAGCTGCCCCGTGGTCGGCGAGCACTTCGAGCCGCACCGTGATGGCGGGATCATCGACATCGCGGTAGTCGAGGTTGGCCTCAAAATTCGACAGTGGTGTTGTGGCACCGTATGAGTAGGGCAGAACCTTGAAGTCCTTGTAGATGAGGTCTTTGTCCCAAAGCGCTTTGAACACCCACCACACGCTCTCCATGAAATCGACATCCATGGTCTTGTAGTCGTTCTCAAAATCGACCCAGCGTCCCATGCGCTTTGTGATGATCTCCCAATCATCGGTCGTTGCCTGCACCATCGCCCGGCACGCTTCGTTGAACGCACCCACCCCGTATTCGAGGATCTGCCGTGGTCCGGAGACTCCGAGCTGCTTCTCCACCTCCATCTCGACGGGAAGACCGTGTACATCCCATCCGAAGCGGCGTTCCACACGCCGACCACGCATCGTCCAATACCGCGGCACGATGTCCTTGACGACGCCTTGCAAGATGTGGCCGTAGTGGGGGCTCCCCGTTGCAAATGGAGGGCCGTCGTAGAAGGTGTACTCGGAATCATCCGGCCGGAGTTCCACCGATCGGGCGAAGGCGTCGGTTCTATCCCAGAACTCGAGAATCCGGGTGTCGAGGGCGTGCAAGTCGAGGTGCGCGTCGGCCCTGCTGAAGTCGCCGTTCTGGTTGGTGTGTTTAGTGTCGTCCACTTCCGGTCCTTGGTGAAGATCGGTCTGTTCTCCACCGGGACGGGACGATTCCCGCGGTACCACCCGGCTTGCCGGATCGACCGGCCTCTCCATTAGCCCGTTGCGGCGGGCACCCGGCGAGTTCTACCCCCGGCGTGGTTGCCCGGGCTCTTCTCGCAACTCGGAGGTGATGTCTCGACGAAGTGGATGCCGGGCTTTCACCATCTCCGGCTCGCTTGCTCCACTCGACCGACTGAGCGCGTCCTCGTCTTCGTTGTGGCGAGGGATAGTACACCGTCGGCGGTCCCGTCAGAAGCGCTTCGATCCTGTCTTAAGTAGATCGTATCGGCGCCGACAGTGCGCGAGGAGCAACCGACGGCGGACAGGTTTGGTATGACACACGTGCTTTTTGTTGACGACGACGAACGGGTGTTGCGCGGGATCCGGCGCACCATGCGCACAACCCATCCGGATTGGGAGATGTCATTCGCCGCCGATAGCGAGGCCGCTCTGGAACATCTCGACTCAGCTGGTGCCGACGTCATCGTCAGCGATGCCCAGATGCCGGGGGTAGACGGATTGGCGCTGCTGCAACTAGTGAGGATGCGCCATCCCGAAACGGCCCGCATCATGCTCACCGGTCAGGTCAAGAAGGACCAGACATACGAAGCCGTTGGTCTGGTTCATCAGTTCCTCGCAAAACCGTGCCCGCCCGAGGAACTGCAGGCAGCCATCGACCGGGCGCTCCATCTCCGTTCGCTGCTCGACGACCCAACCCTGCGCAGTGTTGTTGCCAGAATGCGTGCGCTGCCCAGCCAGCCGGATGTCTACACCCGCCTCATGAAGGCGGTGCGCTCGGACGTCGGCATGGAGGACATCGCGTCGATAGTCGAGGAGAACCCCAGCGTTGCCGCCCGGGTACTCCAGTTGGTGAACTCGGCCTTCTTCGGTCTGCCCCGGCCGACGGCGAGCATCAAGGAAGCCGTCGTGTTCATCGGGACCAAGACTCTGCGGACGCTGGTGCTCTCCGTTGAAGCTTTTCGCGATCTCGAGCTCGATGCCTCGGGTCAGGGCCTCGATCCGGCTGCTCTCCAAGAGCATGCCGTGACGACTGCCCGCATCTCTGCCGAAATGGTCCCCGCCGCGGAGCGAGAAGCAGCGTACGCAGCCGGTCTCCTTCACAGCATCGGGCTCCTCGTCCTCGCTTCCCAGCTTTCCGAAGACTGGGCTCGGATCGTAGAAGAAGCAAGAACACAGCAGCGCAGCCTGCTCGAGGTCGAAAGACTCGTTCTCGGTGTAGACCACGGCCAGGTTGCTGCGGCGCTACTGAGCTTGTGGGGTCTTCCCCACGACGTCATCGAGGCTGTTGCCCAGCACCTCCATCCAAGCCCGGTCGCGGGATTCGGGGGCGACCTCGTCGCGGTTTCTCACGTGGCGTCCCGCCTTGCCGACGAAATCAGCCCGCCATACCTGAGCGGTGTGCCCGGGACCCCGATTGATCACGAATACCTCAAGGTCGACGGGACCGCAGAGTCGTTGGACGACTGGCGATATCTGGCCGAACAAATCGGCGACGGTGCGGACTAGACCCGAACCGGGGCTCGATGCGCGGGAACGTTGCTGCCGGCGTCGGCCGGGCAGACCTATTGTTCACTCATGACAGCGATGCAGGCCGTCCGCGGCCATCCCAACGGTGCCATGCTCACGGTGTGGGTGGTGCCCGGCGCACGACGCACCGAAGTGGTCGGATTCCATGGTGATGCGGTACGAGTCCGGGTGGCGGCTCCACCAGAACGAGGTAGGGCAAACAAGGAACTGGTCAAGCATCTTTCGGATCGCCTCGGTCTTCCCTTGCGAATCATGAGCGGCGCCGGTTCCCGGCGGAAGCGTCTCGTCGCTCCTGGGGTGAGCGTGAGCCGCTTGGTTGAATTGCTCGACAACATCGCCAATTGACCACAAACGGGTGCACCCTGTTATCGTCCCGGGCTGCAGAGGAGGTCCGGTGACAAGAGATCTTGCCAAGTCAACCCTGGAGCGGTTGCGCCGCAAACTGGAGGGAGAGGAAGAGCGCCTTGTCGATGTCATTGCCGAGTACGACAAGGTCTTCACCGAGGTCAACTTGGGCTCCACGAGCGCAGAGCACAGCGCGGATCCGAACAGCGCCGACGGTGGCGCCCTCGCCCTTGAATTGGAGATGGATCTTTCTGTTCTGGAGAACGCCAGGGAGCTTCTTGCGAAGGTCCAGGCAGCGCAGCGGCGCATGGATAAGGGTGGCTACGGTGTCTGTGTTGTCAGCGGTAGGGCCATTCCCGTCGAGCGGCTCGAGGCACTGCCGTATGCGACGACCCTGGTCGAATACGCCGATCAGGTCTAAATGAGGAGCCCGGGCCCCTCCGGGCCGGCCGGGTTGGACTATGGCGAAACTCGCTGAGGTAGTGCCGCGGCCCATCGCTTTCCGACTGGCTCTGATAACCGGTCTCATCGTCCTGGTCGTGGATCAGATCACGAAAAATTGGGCCCGCGACAACCTTCAGGGGGAGCCCCAGCAGGTGATCGGGGAGTGGCTGCAGGTGCGCTACTCCGAGAACACCGGAGCGGCATTCTCGAGCTTCACAGGATTCGGGCCTCTGATTGCATTGCTCGCCATCGGTGTCGTGATATTTCTCGTGTTCCTGGTGAGTCGTACCCACCGTCGGGTCGACTTGATTGCACTGGGGCTGATCCTCGGAGGCGCCATGGGGAACCTGTCTGACAGGGTGTTCCGCGGCGAGGGCGTGCTAGACGGTGCCGTCGTCGATTGGATCGACTGGTGGTTCATCCCAACGTTCAATGTTGCCGACGCCGCTCTCAATGTCGGCGTTGCCGTGTTGCTGATCGCCGCCGTCTTCTTCCCGGAGAATCATGAGTGACCATTCGACTGTGGAGGTCCCTGCCGAGTATTCGGGTATTCGGGCCGACCGTGTCCTGGCGCTTCTCAGCGGGTTGAGTCGCGCCACCGTCCGCCAACTCATTGAGGACGGTTCAGTGACCTGCCGGGAGATTCCCATCGCCAGGAGCCAGAAACTCGTTGCAGGCGACGTGATCGTGTACCCGACCCCGGAACCGCCCGAGGCCCTGGGCCCCGAGATCCTGGATTTCGACGTTGTATTCGAGTCGCCGGAGGCGATCGTCGTTGACAAACCCGCCGGGCTGGTCGTGCATCCAGGAGCCGGTCATGGGACGGGGACCCTGGCGAATGGACTCGTGGATCGCTACCCCGAGCTGCTGGAAATGGGGGAGGAGCATCGGTGGGGTTTGGTGCATCGGCTCGACCGCGACACCTCGGGGCTCCTGCTGGTAGCCCGAAATCCGCAGGTCCTCCAGTTTCTTCAGACGGAGCTGAAGGCCCGGCGAATCGGGCGAACGTACGTCACGCTTGTCGACGGTCATCTTGACGCAGCAACCGGGACGATCGACGCCCCCATTGGGCGCGACCCGGGCCGGCCAACCCGAATGGCAGTTGTCCGCGACGGTCGTCCTGCTCGCACCCACTATCGCAGGCTGGCGCAATGGGCAGGCTGCACCCTTGTCGAGGTCTCCCTGGAAACCGGGAGGACCCATCAGATCAGGGTTCACATGGCATCCGTAGGAAATGGCGTTATCGGCGACTCGACCTACGGGAAGCGGGTGGTGGGTGACGCCGATCCGGGACGGGTGTGGCTACACGCACGGAGGCTTCAGTTCCCGCTTCCCGGCGGCGATGATCAGCTTGTCGAGTCTGAGATATCAACAGATCTCGCCGCCTCTCTCGATTCTCTCGGTGAGCCCGTATCTGGCGCCGTTGACCTCTGAGGGCGGCGATGCCGTCGGCGTGAATCGCCCTCTCTAGGTAATCTGGGGTATCGCTCGCTTCAAGAGAGGATGCGATGCCGGCACATTACGAGCGCCTTTCCTATCTCGACAACTCTTTTCTGGCTCTGGAGTCGCGCACCACGCACATGCACGTGGCCGGGATCGTCATCCTCGAGGCGCCGCCGTTGCGCACTCCCGGTGGGGGCATAGACACCCCCCGGATACGCGCATTGGTTGAGTCGAAGCTGCACCTGATCCCGAGATATCGGCAGAGGTTGGCGTGGGTGCCGTTGGAGAAGCACCCCGTCTGGGTGGACGATGAGGAGTTCGACCTCGATTATCACGTTCGCCACTACAGCCTGCCCCGACCCGGGACATTTGATCAGCTCGAGTCGTTGATCGGCATCATGATGTCCCACCAGCTCGATCGTTCGAAACCACTGTGGGAGTTCAACATTGTCGAGGGTCTGGAGGATGATCGGTTTGCGATCGTGTCAAAGATCCACCATTGCATGATCGACGGGATCTCCGGGGTGGATCTAATGACGGTTCTGCTTGGTTTCGGTCCCTCAGAGGAAGTCGACGAGCCCGAGCCGTTCATCCCCCGCCCGGCTCCTTCTGGCAATGAATTGGTCGTCCGCGAGACGGCCCGCCGCACCGCACGGATGCTCAACGCCATGAAGTCCGTGAGGCAACTAGGGGACGACGCCAGGGAAATGACAGCAAAGGGCGCCCAGCGCACCCGTGCAGCCGGGTACTCGCTTGCATCGGGGTGGCTCACCCGGGCGTCAAAGACACCGCTCAACGGCAAGGTAGGCGCCGCGCGCAGTTTTGGCACCATGCAGACACCGTTGAGCGAGGTGAAGGACATCAAAAATCGGGCCGGGGGCAGCGTCAACGACGTGGTTCTTGCGACCGTTGCCGGAGGGGTGAGACGTTGGCTGCTCGAGGCCAAGGGGTTCGACGTCGGCGATCTCGACTTCCGCGTAATGGCGCCGGTTTCCGTGCGCGCCCACGACCAACGTGGGACCCTCGGCAATCAGGTCGCGATGTGGCTCGTGACGCTGCCGGTTTCCGAACCGGATCCGTTGCGACGCTTCACCGCGGTCCAGGAGGCGACGAAGCACCTCAAGGAGACCAATCAGGCGCTCGGTGCCTCCACGCTCGTCCGGTTGTCTGCCGGAGCCCCGGCGACCCTCGTATCGATGGCGAGCAGGCTTGCCGCCGGAGTCCGTCCCTTCAATATGACGGTTACCAACGTGCCCGGTCCCCAGTTCCCACTTTTCATGCTCAACTCCCGCATGCTCGAGTCCTATGCGCTGGTGCCCTTATGGCAGGAACACGGTGTTGGGGTCGCGCTGTTCTCATATGCGGGGACGGTGTTCTGGGGTCTGAACGCCGACTACGACATCATCCCCGATCTCGATGAATTTGCGGCAGCGATGGACTATGCCTTCAAGGAGCTCCATGCCGCGGCAATGGGCGCCAAGCCCAAAAAGGCCGCAAAGAGTGGGGCGAGGAAGCGACCTCCCCTCGGAACCAAATAGCGCCGGTGTCAACCGAAAAATGCCGCCGCGGTGTCGTAGAGCTTCGGAGGCACACCACGAATATCGGCGCATGCCTCCTCCATCGGGACGGCCACGATGTCCGGCCCGCGAACTGCCGTCATGACTCCCTGTTGCCCGTCGATGGCGAACCCTGCGGCGGCCACCCCGAGCCTGGTCGCCAGGACCCGGTCGAATGCCGACGGGGTCCCCCCGCGCTGGATGTGACCCAGAACCGATACCCGCGTCTCGAACCCGGTCATGTCTTCGAGGATCTCAGCAATCTGGTAGCTGACGCCACCAAGACGATCAAAACCGAACGCGTCCTTGCGCGCTGCCGGTCTCTCGAATCCGGCCGGCAACTCCACGCCTTCCGCAACGACGACGATGGAGTAGCGCCGGCCGCGTCGGTGGCGGCGCTTGATGACGTCGGCGACCGCATCGAGATCGTACGGGACCTCGGGAATGAGGATTGAATCCGCCCCGCCGGCGATACCGGCATAGGTGGCGATCCAGCCTTTTGATCGACCCATGACCTCAACAACGATCACCCGGTTGTGTGATTCGGCCGTGCTGGCAAGGCGATCGATGGCGTTGGTGGCCACCTGCACCGCCGTGTGAAACCCGAAGGTCACGTCGGTACCGGCGATGTCGTTATCGATCGTCTTGGGAACGCCGATGACTGGGAGCCCCTCATTGGAGAGCCTGAGAGCCGAGCGAAGCGTCCCGTCACCTCCGATCACGATCAGGCATTCCAGTCCGTTCCGCTTGATGGTGCGGGCGCAACTCTCGTATCCGTCACCGTGCACATACGGGTCCATACGGGAAGTCCCGAGGATGGTCCCGCCCCTGAAAAGGATCCCACGAACGGTGTCTCGATCGAGGGGGATGGTGTCGCCCTCCATCAGGCCTTCCCACCCGTTCTTGATGCCGACTACCTCAGCATCGTCATCGAGAAGGGTCCTGACAGTCACCCCGCGGATCACCGCGTTGAGGCCGGGGCAGTCTCCCCCGGCAGTGAGGACACCGATTACTGGCATGTCAACTCCTCTGGTCGATCAGACGCTAGCCGGGTTCTCCAGAGCCGTTGGACTCTTCACCCCGCCGCCCGCGCAGGGTAAGTTGGTGGTGTCCACACAGGAGGGTTGATGAAAGCGCCGATTTGGGACGTTCACAATGTGGTTGCCGGAATCGACGGATCGGACCAATCGAGACACGCCGCATGCGTGAGCGCCGACATCGCTAGGCGCAACGGAGCGACGCTTCATCTGGTCACGATCGTTCGCCCTCCGGAAGGCTGGTGGGGCATCGTCGGATCCCCACCTACGCCCTCTGCGCTCAGTAAATCGCTGACCGATGCTCAGCGCGAGATCCTCGACTCTGTGATGTCGGAACTCGACTT
This sequence comes from uncultured Acidimicrobiaceae bacterium, assembly GCA_947258985.1. Taxonomy (GTDB): domain Bacteria; phylum Actinomycetota; class Acidimicrobiia; order Spongiisociales; family UBA5794; genus JAAETI01. The sequence goes on along the minus strand of CAMYKI010000006.1, from coordinate 13,701 downwards.
GACCGAAATCGAGGTCATCCAGGTTGAGGACGTCGGCGATCCTGCCCGCATGCTGCTCGACTACGCAGTGAAGGTCGACGCCGATGTGATGGTCATCGGTCGCCGCGGCGCCGGACTGATTGAGCGCATCATGCTTGGCTCAGTCGCCAACCGTGTGGTCCACGACGCCGAGTGTCCGGTGCTGCTGGTTCCCTGACCGAGAGATCAGTAGAGGAACATCGGCTTGCCGATGACGTGACGCACCTTGGCGCGGTAGTTCTCGGCGTCGTAGAGTTCGTCGACGTCGACTCGCTTGACGCCCTCGCTCGTGACGCTGATCGGGACGCTCGTATAGGTGCCGCCGCGCAGCGCCACCATGCGGCCGCTGGCCCCTTCCATGGCAAGGTCGGCAGCCATAACCGCATAGTTCAACGCGACCATGAGATCGAGAGAATCAGGACTCCCGGACCGCATGAGGTACGCAACCTGCTGGAAGATGATGCCCTCACCCGTCCTCTCCTTGAGAAGCTCTCCTGTGAGTGCACCGATTCCGCCCAGCTTGCGATGACCAAAAGCATCCTCTGACCCGGACAGCACCATATCGCCGCCCAACAGACGGGCGCCTTCGGAGATGGTCAGCATCGCGTAGTTCGAAGGATTGGATGCCTTGTCCTCCATGACGAGCTCGGCAAGCTTGTCGATATCGAACGGCACCTCGGAGATGATGGTCCGCTTGACCCCTCCGAGATACGCGGTGACCAGGGCGGTCTCGCCGCTGTAGCGGCCGAACAGTTCAACAACGGCGATCCGCTCGTGTGATCCCGTCGCGGTACGCAGGCTGTGGATGAAGGACACGCCGCGAGTGACCGCGGTCGAAAAGCCGATGCAGTAGTCGGTTCCGTGGACGTCATTGTCCATGGTCTTCGGGATCCCGATCACCGGCACGCCTTCCTGATGGAGACGAAGGCCGTACGAAAGGGTGTCGTCGCCGCCGATGGGTATCAGGACGTCGATGCCGAGCTTGTCAACGACACGCAGCGCGTGGTCGGTAAAGTCGTACGGTCCTTCGCCTTCCGCCTTATCGGCCAGGAAATCTGGCACATCGTCGGGGGCGACGCGTCCCGGATTGGTTCGCGAGGTGTGGAGAAAGGTGCCACCGGTGCGGTCCACTGTCCGGACCGTGGCGGGGGTGAGGTCCAGCATGTGGTCGTTCCACGTTTCGGGATCGTCCGGATTGGCGTTCAAGAGACCGCCCCAGCCGCGGCGGATGCCAACCACCGAGTGACCGGCCTCGCTGACACGGTTCACGACAGCCTTGATGCAGGGGTTGAGACCGGGTACGTCGCCGCCTCCGGTGAGAATGCCGATACGCATGATTCCTCCGTGGGTGCTCGTGAGTTCAAGGTTGGCTCTGAGATAGTAGCCAGCCCCTGGACACCCTCGTATCACAGTCGCTTTTCGCGCTGTCGCAAGCGGTTGCCGGTCGTGCTTACATGGGTGTAGTTCTGATCGGAGGTCGGGTGGCCGGAGACGGCTTCGCACATCTACACGTCCACACCGAGTTCTCAATGCTCGATGGTGCGGCGCGCGTCAAAGATCTGGTTCGGGCCGTTTTGGCCGACAACCAGCCCGCGGTTGCCATTACCGACCACGGCGTGCTGTACGGAGTCATCGATTTCACGAAGGCGGCACGGGCGGCCGGGGTGAAACCGATCATCGGGATCGAGGCGTACACGACACCCGGGTCGCGATTTGATAGGCCGCCGCGCCGGGATGACATTCGCTATCACATGACGCTGCTGGCAACGAACGACACCGGGTACAGAAACCTGATGCAACTTGCATCGCGTGCGTACCTGGAGGGCTTTTACTACAAGCCTCGAATGGACGCTGAGCTGCTGTCGGAGCACAGCGAAGGGATTGTCGCTCTCTCCGGTTGTCTGGGTGGTCACATCCCGCAACTTCTTGCACCCGACGCCTACATGGAGGAGGGCAACAAGGGGCAGGAGCGCGATTACGAAGCGGCTGTGGCGGCGGCCGGGATGTATCAGGACATATTTGGACGAGACAACTTCTTCATCGAGATCCAGGACCATGGAATACCCGGCCAGCAGAAGGTTATGGGTGATCTGCTCCAGATCTCGCGCGACGTCAAGGCTCCGTTGGTTGCGGCAAATGACAGCCACTACACCTACGCCCACGAGGCCGACGCTCACGATGTGCTGCTCTGTATCCAAACGGGATCCAATCGATCGGACGTTGACCGATTCAAGTTCGAGTCAACCGAGTTCTACATCAAGACTGCTGCTGAGATGCACGCGCTATTCCCGGACCGCGAGTATCCGGGCGCATGCTCCAATACCCTGCTGATCGCGGAGCGGGTCGATCATGAGATCGAGTTCGGCAACATCTTGCTTCCCCAGTTTCCGGTTCCGCCGGGTCATACGGAGAAGAGCTATCTGGAGGAGCTGGTGGTGTCGGGCGCCCGCAGCCGTTACGGAGATCCGCTCCCGGCTCACGCTCAGGAACGGATCGATTACGAGTTGCGGGTCATCGAGGACATGGGATTTTCGGCCTACTTCCTGATCGTGTGGGACCTGATCCGCTACGCCAATGAACGCAGGATCAGGACCGGGCCCGGCCGGGGAAGCGCGGCCGGCTCGATCGTCGCCTATTGCCTCGGGATCACAAAACTGGATCCCCTCGAGTATGGGCTCATCTTCGAGCGCTTTCTCAATCCCGGCAGACGTGAGATGCCGGACATCGACATGGATTTCGATGAGCGCTACCGCGGGGAGATGATCCAGTACTGCGCAGAGCGGTACGGTTCCGACCACGTTGCCCAGATAATCACCTTTTCGACAATAAAGGGCCGCCAAGCGATTCGAGATGCCGCCCGTGTTTTGGGGCATCCATACGGTCTCGGTGACCGGGTCGCCAAGCTGATGCCGCCTCCCATCCTTGGCAAAGAGGCAACGCTTGCGCAATGTCTCGAAGACCCAACCCCGGAGACCCCCGGGAACGTCCGCGACTGGTTCGTCGGGGCACACGGGTTGCGTCAGGCGTACAACGAGGATGAGGATATCCGGCAGGTCGTCGACACGGCCAGGGGGCTCGAAGGTCTTCGCCGCCAGGATTCGATCCATGCCGCCGCAGTTGTGATCTCGCCGAGTCCGCTCACCGAGGTCGTGCCGTTGCAGCAGAAAGGTGACGGTGCGGAGATTGTCACCCAGTACGAGATGCACGGGGTCGAGGCGCTCGGTCTACTCAAGATGGACTTCTTGGGCCTGCGCAACCTGGCGACGATCGAGCGCGCTCTCGAATTGATCGAGGCCAACACCGGCTCCCGGCCCGATATCGAGAACATCCCGCTCGATGACCTCGAGGTCTACAAGATGCTCCAGGCTGGGGACTCCATGGGCGTCTTTCAATTCGAGGGCGGTCCGATGCGGGCGCTCATGCGTAACCTGCAGCCGGACCGTTTCGAACACCTCACCGCGCTCAACGCGTTATATCGACCGGGTCCGCTGGGCGCCGGAATGCACACGGAGTACGCCGATCGCAAGAACGGCAAGTCGGACGTCACCTACCCGCACCCGGAACTCGAAGAGATCCTCGCCGACACCTACGGGATCATGGTTTTTCAGGAACAGGTGATGCAGACGGCCCAGAAAGTCGCCGGTTTCACAATGGCGGAAGCAGACCGGCTGCGAAAGGCAATGGGTAAGAAGATCGCTTCTGTGATGGCGGCTGAGGAGGAGAAGTTCATCGCGGGCAGTGTCGCTAATGGCACCGAAGCGGCGCACGCCAAGGAGCTCTTCGGGTTCATCGAGCACTTCGCCGGCTATGGCTTCAACAAATCGCATTCGGCCGCCTACGCCCTCGTTGCCTATCAGACGGCATGGCTCAAGGCTCACTATCCCGCCGAGTACATGGCCGCCCTCCTCACCGCGGTCAAGCGCGACAAGGACCGGACTGCCCTTTACCTCCACGAATGCCGGCAAATGGGATTGCGAGTGCTCGTCCCCGATGTCAACCGCTCCGAGACCGACTTCTCCGCAGTCGACGGCGACATCACTTTTGGCATGTCGGCAGTCCGCAACGTCGGCGAGGCCGTGGTCGATTCGATTGTCGAAGAGCGCAAAGCCGAGGGCGAGTACGTCTCGTTCAGCGACTTCGTCAACAGGGTGGACCTTGCCGTTCTCAATAAGCGGACCATTGACTCGCTCATCAAGGCGGGAGCCTTCGACTCGCTCGGACACAGCAGGCGCGGGCTCTTCGAGACCTATCTCGACATGCTGGATGCAACTATTACCCGCCGGAGGGCCGAAGAGATGGGCCAGTACAGCCTGTTCGGCGGCGGCGACGATCCTATCGAAGAAATCGAGGTGGTCCCTCCCGACCACGAATGGGACAAGAAGATCCAGCTCGTCTTCGAGAAGGAAATGTTGGGCCTGTATGTGTCGGATCACCCCCTCTTCGGGCTGGAAACGGCAATGCGCACGATGTGCACGTCGACCGTCCCCGGTCTGTGGGAGCGCGAGGACAAAGAGAAGGTCACCGTCGGGGGGGTGGTCGGTTCGATAACCCGGCGCTTCACCAAGAACGGCGATCCCATTCTGTTCTTCGTTCTGGAGGATCTAGAAGGGGCGACCGAAGTCGTTGCCTTTCCCAAGGTGGTAGCGGAGTACGGCCCACTGGTCCGCGAAGACGCCATCTTGATCGTCACCGGCCGGGTCGATCACCGGGGGGACGACGTCAAGTTCATTGCCCAGAGCTTGCGCGAACCCGAGTTGAGCGCCGACGAGATGGTACGGCTCCGGGTACCGGCGGCGCGGCTGTCCAAGAATGTTGTCGATCGGCTGCGTGCCGCGTTGCTCAACCACCCCGGCGCCATTCCTGTCTATCTGCACATGACCTCGGAGAACGGGGAGAAAGTGGTCCGGCTTGGAGACGACCACCGCGTCGAAGCCCGGTCGGCCTTGTTTGCGGAGCTACGCGAGCTACTGGGGCCGTCGGCGGTGATGTAGACAATCAGGCCGGCAGGTGCTCTTCCAGTTCCGGGGCCGACGCCAGGAGTCCGGCGAGAGCATCGACAGAGGTTGGAGCCGATTCCGCCCAGGGCACCTCGATCATATGCAGCTCGTGCCGGGCCGCAAACTGCTGTTTGATGTCGTGTTGGCGACGTACCTCGGCCGCCCACCGGGTGAGGTTGTCGCGCAACGCGGTCCGGATCGGAGCCTCGATTTCGGCTCCGCGAAGCGCGGCTGAGTCCGTCCAGGTTGCGGGCAGCTGCTTGTTGAACACGACGGTATCCGACTTGCCAGCTTTTTCCGGGAGGTCTTCGAAGAATCGACGGGCTTCTCGCATCGGGGTCGGATACGCGGTGGTCACAACGATCGGAGTGGCCCGTCGGAGGTGGAGCTCAATGGCTGCGGCGCGGTGGGATATGCCGTCGTGGAGCGACCTCAGATCCATGAGAAAGTCCGCAACCTCCTCGAGAAGCGGCCCGCCGAGAACTGTGTCGGCCAGCTTGAGCGCAGGGCGGGCGGTGACCTTGTAGATGGCCCGACGCCCCGGAATGCTGGCACCGGTGAGCCAGCGCAAGAGACGGCCGCCGATGAACTCTCGCATGCGGCCGGGAGCGGCATAAAAATCGATCCCGCCTCCGGCGGGTGGTGTGTCGACTACCAGGAGATCCCACCGTCGTGATTCGATGTGTTCCGCCATCTGTTCACCGGCGGCGTAGGACTGAGCAGCAGGAAAACGGTCTGCAAGCGTTCTGAAGAACGGATCTGCGAGCAGCCTCTCGGCAACCTCAGGTGCCGCATGCCGATGCACCATCGCCTCCCATGAAGCCGAAACGTCGAGCATTGCCGCCCACAGGCCCGGCTGATTGGCGACTGCTGTGGGATGGTTGCCCAGCGTCTCGACACCAAGAGCATCAGCGAGCCGTTTGGCGGGATCGACCGTGACCACGCAGGTCTGCAGGTTGCGGCGAGCCGCCCCGACGGCGAGCGCTGCGGACAGCGTTGTTTTCCCGACGCCGCCACCACCTGTGATCACTACGACTTTGGTACTCATATGATTTCGTCCCAAACGTCGCCGAGTTGTTCGGCGACTTCGCCGGCTGTATGCAACCCGAACAGGTACGGAAGCTGGGGAGAGGGCGGCAGCGCGTCCAGCCACCGCTGTTGCTGGGAGTGAGTTGCCAAATGATGGTGGGCTGCCGCAGAATGTGGGCCCGCAGGGAGCGTTGCCAGGACATTCTTGGGGACTTCGAGCGGCTCGAGCAGCCGGTTGACGACCAGGGTCTCCAGACCGACCACCGGCTCGACATCGAGACGGTCCAACGTCTCCATCGTCTCGAGGACGGGAAGCTCCTCAGGCGTGGTCACGAGCACGAGAGACGTCGTTGTCGCATCGGCGATGGAGTCCCGCATGTGGTTCGCCTGCTTCTGAATCGGGCCCGCCGGAACGAGGTCGGCGATGGCACTGGGTGCCCGCAGGTATGAGAAGAGTTGTCCGAGGGGCGGAGCGTCTACCAGGACCAGGTCGTAGCCGCCCTTCCACAACTCGTAGATGGGCTTGCCGATGGTGACGATCTCGCGGATACCGGGGGCAGTCTCAGCGAGTACGTTTAGCGCCCTTGTGAGCACCTTCGTCGGAGCGGCCCGCGGAACATGGAGCTGCAGTCGCAGATATTCGTCAAGAGCCTCCTCACGGTAAACCGCGAGCGCGTCTATCCCGGGCCGGACCCCGCGGGGTGCATATGCCAGCTTTTCGGTGGCAAAGTGCTCGGCGAGTCCAAGGCCATCGACCATGCCGATGGCCAGCACTCGCAAGCCGCGGCGGGCGGCAACGATCGCCAGCGAGGCGGCAACCGCCGACTTGCCGACGCCGCCCTTACCGGAAACGAAGATCAGCTTGCGCTCGAGCATCACCGCGAGCGTAGCCTGCCACAAAACTGCATCGGCGGTGGCTAGCCTGTCTGCCGAATCAAAACCGGAGGTTGCCGTTGGCTCAGCTCGACGTCGAAGAGTTTCTCGAGCGTTTTCGCGCTCGCGCCGATGCCGTGAAGGCCCGGGGGATTCCACCCCTGGAAGGCGAAGCCCGCCAGCTATTCGTCCAGCAAGCCGAGAAGGACTATCTGGACTACTCGCTCATTGGTAATGCCGCTTGGTCTACCGAAGACGACCACCTGGTGCTGAAAATAGAGCTCGCTTAGGGGCTTGTCGGGTCGGCGGCGCCGCGGGCTGCCCGCTTTGCCGCCGCGTGGCGCTCGCTTTCGAGACGAGCCAGGTCGTGGTCGGCGTGATCGATGTAGGTCATCGCGTCGGCTAGGAGAGTGTGTCCCGCCTGATCCCGGATGAGGCGATGCATCTCCTGGCAGACGCGACGATATCCGGGATGACCTCCGGCACCGGTTCGCAACTCCAACAAGTGGAATGCCTCCCTGGCATTGAGCTGGAAGAAGAACCGGACCTTGTTGGCAAAAGGCACCACATACTGGGCAACCTCGGGACCCAGATCCGCTCGCACCTCGGCGTAGAGATCCGCCGTCCTCCCCATGGCTTCGTTCCAGATCTCGGTAGCGCCGATGTCGTCGATGGTCGGAGGGGTCACATAGCCGTGCATGGGTGACAGGCGTTGCCATTCGATCGTGAGCATGCGATGACGCTGCAGGTCACGGAAGATCCCGTAGTCACACAAAATGTCGAAGCGGTAGTCGGATCGCTCCATGGCTCGACCCGGCTTGTGGCGCCGGTTTCGCCTGTCTCCAACGTAGGCCTGAATCAGATCGGCCCGCTGCTCCCTCGTCATCTGTTCCACCAGGGCGAACAACTGGTCGTCTGGCAGATCGCTGTACGCATATAGAGAAGCTGCCGCAGTCTTCGCCTCCGCATCGGGATCCCATTCGACAAGGGTGACCTCATTGCGCGGTTCAGGCTGCGCGCCCAGAGCGTCTGCCCGTTGGTTCATCTCGCTGGCGACCTCCTGCAGATACCGGCTCCACGCCACGCCCCGGTTCTCAACATCGACCCGACGCATAAAGGACGGGACAACCTTGCGCAGTTCGGTCAGCATCATGTCCGCGTAGCTCCGGGCCTCGGCAAGGGGATGCGCCCGCATCCGGAGCAGCAGCATCTCGTAGGCCTGGCCGCTGCCAAAAATCCCGACGTTCGAGGTTGTCGAGGCCGGCAGCAGACCACGGATGTCATCACATGCTTTGGCCCGGATCGTGGACCGCCAGACAAAACTCGAGTCGCCATCCTGCTGCGGGAACAGGGTCTCGTAGTAGGGGACGAGAGCACCCACCAGATCGCTGTACTGGTCAAATAGCCAATCCATAGTCGAGATGTATGAGTCACGGTGACGGGACGCCGCAATCTCGTCGGGAACCATGTAGCGGTAGCGATCGCCCAGCCGCCGATCGTAGAAGATGTACCTCGTGCTCTGTTCGAGATACGAAGCAAGCCGGCCCCACTCGAGAACCTTGGTGAGGATGTTCGAGGCTTGCTCGCAGGCAAGATGTGCCCCACCAAGTTGCGCTACTGAATCGTCTCCGTACTCGGAGAAGACCCTGTCGTACAGGTCCTCAGCGCGCTGCAACTTGACCATCGGGTCGTCTCCGTCCAGCTGTTCGGCAAGGTCGGAGATTCCAACCTCAGGCTGGTTGTAGAACTCGTCGAGGAAGAGCCGACGCACCGACTTGTGGGAGCGGCTGTATCGGGCGAACAAAGCGCCCTTGACCACCTCCGGCAAGTTCACGATCGCAAAGACCGGTTGGTCGAGATTGGTGAAGAAGCGGGACAGAACCCGGGATTCATCCGGCGTGTAATTCTCGATGTGGAAAGTCATGGCCTCGCTGCTGTGGAAACGCGCTGAACCCTACCCGCGGGTTCGAAGACGCTGCAAGAGTGCGAATTCGGAGTATTCTCCGCGCCATGGTCGTCCTCAAAGCCATCATTGTTGTACTCATCGGCGCCGCGGTCTCCGTTGCGCTGATTCCTCTGATGGTTCTGCTGGATTTGCGTCGCGGGGGGAGTGGCTGGGGCCTGTGTCCCGACGGCCTCGCCGGGTGCCGCAGCAGCTACTTCGATGGCTTCGAGTTGATGGCATGGCTGTTTGTTGCGCTGTTTGTGCTGCTCGGCATGATTGCGCTGTGTGTACGCATTCTTCGTTTTCTCCAGAACCGGGCTGCCGAGAGCTCTACGGTGATCTACCAATGACGGATCCTGCGGGGGTCGACCCGGAGGGCATCACTCTTTCGCTGCGTGATCGCCTGCCCGAATACCTGACCGTTTACGGTTTGGGCTGGGTGGGGGTCATCGCCGTGGGTCTTGCCATTGCAACGTTTTCGGGAGCGACGATGGCCGAGGGAATTGCATACGCCTCGTTGGGTTACGGAGTGGTGCTGCTGCTTGCCGGGGGAGCGACCGGTGGCGGCTACACCAACCTCGGGCTTGGCGCCGCCGGCGCCGTGCTTGGTTCCGGGCAGCGGCCCGACGACGATTTTGACGACCCCGACGTTCGGCGCGGGCGGATCAAACGGGTCAACCCGCGGGATCGGCTGCGGCGCGGGCTTCGCCCGGAGAAGAACCCGCGAGCCTTCTGGCAAGTCATCGCAGGGTTCAGCTATCTCGCGATCGGCGTCGTCATCCTCGAGGTCTTTGCGAGCTGACGAGCAAGGTCCGGTGCTGCCGGGTCAGGTCCGATCTCTGATAGTCAACGATGAGCCCTCGATTGATTCCAGCTCCACAACGGAATGAACCATCCACCCGTGCTTCTCAAGCCGTTCCCGACCCGCCTGCCAGCACTTCTCGATGGCGAATCCGAAACCGAGCACCTCGCAGCCGGCCTCGGTTGCGATTTCGCCGAGGGCTTCCGCGGTCCTGCCTCGTGCCAAGAAGTCATCGACGATGATCAACCGCAAACCCGCCGGCAGAACTCTTCTGGCGACTTCGACCCGGTACTCGACACCTTTCGTGGGCGACGTAACCTCACGAGCGAACGAATAGCGTCTACCGGTCCCGAGGTACTTCTTCGCATAGACCATCGGGATGTCGAGGGCCGCGGCACAAGCCAGAGCTGGGGGGATGCCGGATGCTTCCGCGGTGAGGATGAGCTCGGGTCCGGACCCAACGAAGGTGGCGGCCAATTCCCTGCCGACCGACTCGATTACCTGCGGTTCGACACGATGGTTGAGAAACTCGTCGACGAGAACCAGGTTCCCTTCGATTCGAGCCCTTTCCGTGACGGCTGTTCGCAGGTCCACGAACGAGATCGTAGTCGCAAAGTCGTCACGGCTTAGACTCCGCCGGCAATGCCGACAATCAACCCACTCGACCAATCCATCGCCCAACAGCGACGTGGCGCCCGAATCATCCTGAAACGTCTAACGACGCTATACCCGGACATCGCTACCGCCCTCACCTACCGCGATCCGTGGCAACTGCTCGTAGCCACCGTGCTTTCCGCGCAGACGACGGATGAGAATGTCAACAGAGTCACGCCGATTCTGTTCGAGAAGTGGCCACTCCCCGAAGACCTCGCGGAGGCGAATCCTGAAGATGTCGAGCAGGTCGTGTACTCGACCGGTTACTACCGGCAGAAGACGAAGTCGCTACTTGCGCTCGCAGCAGACGTCGTCGAGCGATTCGGCGGTGAGGTGCCGCGGGACTTCGACGATATGGTCACGTTGCGCGGTGTCGGCCGGAAGACGGCGAGTGTGGTGCTGGCGGAAGCATGGGGCGAACCGGCGATTGCGGTCGATACCCACGTCAAGCGACTCAGCAACCGGCTGGGCCTTACGGAGAAATCCGACCCGGTGAAAATCGAGCAGGATCTGAAGGATCTGTATCTGAAGAAGACATGGGCCGGCGTATCCATGCGGTTCATTCAGTTCGGTCGCGACGTTTGCGACGCCCGCAAGCCGCGATGCTGGGAATGTCAACTTCGGGACCGGTGCCCCTACGAGCCGAAGACGCGCCGCCCCGGCAATACGCGGTGACGGGCGAGCAAAGGGGTCGGAGCCTGGATCGCAGCATCCTCCGACTGGCCGTGCCCGCACTCGGGACGCTTGCGGCCGACCCCCTTGTCAGCCTGATCGACACCGCTTTTGTCGGTCGGCTTGGAAAGATACCGCTCGGCGGCCTGGGCGTAGCCACGGCCGTCTTTTCCATTGCATTCTTCATGTTCAATTTCCTTGCCTACGGGACGACACCGCTTATTGCCGGCGCCGTAGCGAGAGGTGATCGTGCCGAAGCGGGGCGCATAACGGGTGCGGCGCTGGCGCTTGGCTTGGGGATCGGGCTGGGGACGACCGCCCTCCTGTTGGTTGCCGCCGATCCGCTGCTGCGTCTCATGGGAGCAGAGTCAGAGTTGCTTGCTGATGCGACCCTCTACCTCCGCATCCGGGTTCTTGGGATGCCTGCATTGCTTGTCGCCACTGTGGCCCACGGTGTTTTCCGCGGTCACCAGGACACCCGGACTCCGTTGTTTGTGAGTCTTGGCATCGCTGCCGTCAATCTCGTGCTCGATCCCATACTCATCTTTGGTCTCGGCTGGGACCTGGCAGGGGCGGCCTGGGCGACGATGATTGCCCAATGGGTGGGGGCAGGTGTATTTGCGGTCCTCTTTGTGCAGCGTCGCGAGCAATTCGTTCTGCAGCCACGGTGGCCCGATCGCAGATCGCTGCGACCCCTGGTCGGTGCCGGGCGGGCATTGATCATCCGCAGCGGATCTCTGCTTGCCGCTTTCACCATGGCCACCGCAGTGGCGACCCGGCAGGGCGAGGAGGTAGTGGCCGCCCATCAGGTGGCCTTCCAGCTCTGGATATTTCTTGCTCTGGTCGTCGATGCCTTGGCGATTGCAGCCCAGGCTCTTGTCGGGCTGCATTTGAACGTGCGCCGTGACCTGGCGCGGCGCTACTCGAGTCGCTTGCTGACCTGGGGTCTTGTCAGCGGCTTGGGTCTGCTCCTAGTGATGGCGGCGGCCCGCAACTATTTGCCCGACGTCTTCAGCAACGATCCTGGTGTGGTTCTGCAGGTCGAGTCTGTGTATCCGTTCATCGTGCTCATGCAGCCGCTGAACGCGATCGTGTTCGTCTGGGATGGGATTGCCATCGGGGCGTCGCGCTTCGCCTTCCTTGCGGGGTCGACGGTGGCAGCAGCAGTGGTTACGGCCGCGGTGCTGGTGGTTGTGCAGCTGCGGGCTTGGGGTTTGGCGGGGGTGTGGTGGGCACTGGTTGCGATGATGGTTGTCCGGTTTGGGACGCTGGCGTGGTGGCACCTGACCGGGCCGCTCTCGTCCGCACCAGATCCATCCCCCGGGTCTCCGGCAGACGGGTGACGAGTAGCTCCCGCCGATCGCCACGTTGGTTATCCAGCCGGCAGCAGTCGCTCTGACCCGCGTTGGAAAAAGCTCCGAGCGTTGGGCTGCGAATGCCGGGGTGAGCATGCTCAGGCCCATTGTGGCGGTGAAGATGGCGGGCGCCAGTAGCCACCCACTGTTCTGCGTGTAGAACGCCACACCGCCTATCAGGCCGGCAACCATGGCGGCGATGATGGTCCGCTTGCGCCCGATTAGGTCGGCCATCCGACCACCAATGAGCACGCCTGCGGTGCCCAGCCCGCTGAAGACCATGAGCAAGAAGCGGGCAGGCGCGGTGTCCCACTGCAGGTCGTCGACGAGCCGTTCCATTACGAAGGCCGTCGCTGGTGAAGAGAATGCTGCAACCAGGAAGGCGATTGCCGCCATGGGCCAGAAGTGGCGGCCCAGTCCGGCCTTGAGGGCCGTCCGGAATGTGACCTTGCGTTCGTATTGGACAAAGGCGCGGCTCTCGTTCAAGAACCTGGCGAGCAGCGGAATGGCGAGCAGGCCCAGCCCGGTCAGCGCAAATAGCGTGCGATACGCCGTTTCTGAGTTGTCGGCGATCGGAAGAAGCGTCAACCCGATTCCCGACCCGGCCGCTCCTGCAAGCGCGTACAGCCCGATTCCGAGAGCTCGGATCTGCGGCGACAGCTCCTCAGCGAGGATCACGATGGCAAGCCCGGCGACGGCGATCACAGCTATGCGAGCCACCGATTGGGCAATGGTGAAGCTGACGGGTTCGGAGGCCACTGCGGTTGCGATATTGGCGAGCGGCATGAGAGTGAATGCGACTATGAACGGCAGCCGGCGGCCCCGTCGATCCGCGTAAGTCATGAAGAGGAGGCCGATTAGGGATGCCACTCGGGTGGCTGCAAAAACCCAATTCATGTCCCCTTCGGTTAGCCCGAGCGCAGCTCTGGCGAAGGGCAGGGTATGGCTAAGCTGGCTGGCCCCGTAGCCGACAACGAGCGCGACGAACATCATCAGAGTGAGTACCCGACGGTCGCGGATCGTGAACTCGCTCAACGTCGCCATCTTCTGCCTTGCGTGTGGGAGTAATGCATCTGGCGGCCCGAGGTTAACCTGCCGAAGCGGTACAAGGGTGCGGGAACAAACCTGATCAGAGCCACGTTGACCAGCGAAGGACAAGCGAAACGGGAGTAGTCCGTGGCCGACACAACACTCATAGCGGCTGTGTTCGCAGGTGCGGCCTCCTTCCTGTCGCCGTGCGTGTTGCCGTTGCTCCCCGGTTACCTGAGCTTGATGTCCGGGTATTCGACCCGCGAGATCGCAGAGGGCAACGTCTCGATGTGGAGGATCACAAGAGCAACGCTGCTCTTTGTGCTT
>CAMYKI010000005.1:1122-60238 GCA_947258985.1 uncultured Acidimicrobiaceae bacterium | reverse complement strand
ACCAAGATGGCGCAGCACAAGCATCGTGTAGGTGGTCGAAATCCACTTTGGAGAGTAGATGCGGCCGGCCCAGGTGCCTTGCGGATCCTGCACATCGAGCAAGCGCCTGCCCCAACCTGTCTTTGCCACCAGGCTGCACTCTGCCTCGAATTCGGGCGCCGGTGCATCAAGCAGGTCACGCATCGTCTGCCACCGGATGGCGGGATCGCCCCCCATCAGGAAGCTGATGGCATCCTGTGATGATTCCATCCCCAGAGCGTACCCCGGACTCTCGCATACTTGCAGTAAGGCACTTCAAGTTGTGGTGAGGAGTGCCGACATAGAAGACATGACCGACTACCAGCGGATGAGCACTGCGGAACGAACTCGTCACCACAATGAACTGGTCGACGAGGGGTACGAGTGGTGTCCGGAGTGCGGCGAGACCCTTGTGTGGGAACCGCCCGCCCCCTGCCGACGCTCGACCTCGGCCGGTGACGCCCCGGTTATTGCAGGAGACTGCCCGCCGCTAACCCGCGATCAGTTGGCAGCCACCGTCGCCGCCCTCTAGCCGCAGCACGCTGCGTTGCGACACGTAGATTGCCGCCCTCCCAGATCCGTCACCCTCTAAGAGGCTTCTCAGGACGCGCAGGCGCCCCACGGATTACCAGGACGTCTGAGTGGCTTGCCATCTCGGAGTCGTTGGGGAGGGAGGGAAGGGGAATTATCCGTGGGGCGCTCTATGCGCTACTTGGTTGTGAGGTCCAATATGGACGATCGAGGTAAGGCAAGAGAAAGACCCGTCTAAGAGGTTCGTGAGAAGGCTGCGCCTATGTGAGTCCGTGTGTCACAGCAAGCACCGCAGCCTGGGTGCGGTCGGAAACCTGGAGCTTGGCCAGCACCGCACTGACATAATTGCGGACTGTTCCCTCGGACAAGAACAACTGGTCGGCAATCTCCGCGTTGGTCAAACCCTTCCCGACCAACCGGAGCACATCCAGCTCACGATCGCTGAGATCATCCCCGAGGGTTGAGGCCGGCGCCACCTCACTCGCCGCGACCATCGCAAAGAGGTCACCAGCGACCGCCGGGTCCACATAGGTCTGCCCGGCTGCGGTGCCCTTGATGGCCGCCACCAACTGTTCACGCGGGGCATCCTTGAGCATGTAGCCGGCTGCCCCGGCTCTGATGGCATCTGCAACCCACTCCTCGGCGTCATACGTCGTGAGAACAAGGACCTTGATGCCGGGGTATCCCGCGGCGATTTCGCGGGTTGCCTGAACACCGGTCTTGATCGGCATGTTCAAATCCATGAGGACAACGTCGGGGTCGAGTTTGCCGACGGCCTCGACTGCCTCCGCGCCATTGGCGGCAACGCCGATCACCTCGAGGGCGGGTACGCTCCCGAGGATGGCGCGCAACCCCTCGCGCACGACTTCCTGATCGTCGCAGATGAGGATCTTGATCACTTCCACGGATTCACCTCGAAGGTCACGGTAGTGCCCTCTCCCGACTGGCTGGCGATGGCCAGACTCCCGGCAACCATCTCGGCACGCTCCCTCATCCCCCTAATACCGACGTGCCCATCCGGTACTTCAGCCGACCGGTCGAACCCGGTCCCATCATCCCGGACTTCGAGCCTGATTCGACCTCCGCGCCGGATAAGGGCGACCTTGGCCGATTCGGCATCGGAGTGACGGGCCACGTTGGTGAGAGCCTCGTCGGCAACCCGGTAGATGGCGTTTTCCAGTTCGGGCGGAAGGTCCCGAACCTTGTCTCCAACCGTCACCTCGACGGCTATCCCGGAACGTTCCGATGTGGTGTCGCCGAGCTGCTCCAGGGCAGCTCGCAGCCCCAGTTCCTCCAAAGAGGAGGCGTGCAAGGCATGGATGGCGCGCCTCGCCTCCCCCAGACCGCTGCGAGCGTCTTCGAGAGCCCTGCCCACTATGGCCCGGGCTTTGTCGGGATCGTCGTCCCAGATCGATCTGACAGCCTCCAGTTGTACGGCAATGCCGGAAAGACTGTGCGCCAGGGTGTCGTGCAGTTCGCGAGCCAGCCGATTTCGTTCCCGACTCGTCGCCAGGTGCTCGAGAGTGGCCGAGTGTGTAGTGAGGGAGCGGCGCGCCTGTTTCTGAGCTCTCATCAGCTTGACCACGAACAACCCGACAAAAGCGAACAGCAGACCGCGAGCAACGATGAGACCCGTTACCGACGCGAGATCTGCGTTCTGATCCTGAACAAGCGGGATGGTGGCCGCCAGATCGAGCAGCGTCGTCCCAATCGTGAAGACGAGCACCGATCGGTAACGGTACTGCCAGGCGATGAGCAGCAAAGGCACGAAGAGAAGAAAGAACGGCATCCAGAAGTCCGCGAGAGCTTCGTTCACACCCATCCCAGCCGCGAGCCGACCCTCGATGTTGGCGGCGCTCTCGACGATCGGGGCAACGCTGGCAATGACAAGCGTGACCGGAAGGAACGTCACCCCCAGCACCCGATGAACCTGGGGGATGAAGAGCATCAGCGCCAGGATCCCGAATAGGAATATCCCGGACTCCGGGAAACGGGGATTCGTCGGGTCGGGTTGCTGGTTCGCCCAGAGGACGAGGAAGAGCAACCCCAGGCGGATGGCCACATACCAGCGAAAGACGCGGATCAGGCCGGGCTCGATGGTGGTACTCCTCATGGCGGCATTATCGACAGCAGCAGCGTGAGGCCCTAGTGATTTGGGTCATATCGCGATGTGACCGGTGTCATGCACTCGAATGAGCAGGGTTACTACCGGGCCCGCCGGCCGTGAGTTCTGATGAGGGTGTAAGGCAATCACCCAAATCGGAGGTGGATCGTGAACAGGATCATCATGCTTGTGGCCGTGGCGGCATTCGCATTGCTGGCCGGAGCTTGCAGCATCGACGTCGAGCGGAACGACGACGGATCGCTCCAGATCGAGTCGGTTCTCACAGAAGAGAGCGTCAAGAACGAGATAGCCAAGGGTGTCGATGACCCGCAGGTGAACTACCTGACCATCGATATGAAGGACGGCTACGCCCTCGTCGACATGGAGCGGGCGCGAGACAGCGGCATCGGCGTGGACAACATCTCATTCCGGGTCGATCTCTTTGTGGATGAAGGGCACCTCGGCGTCAATATCACCGAGGCTGTCTGGAACGAGTTCCCCATCCCGCAGGAACTGGTCGACATCTGGAATGAGGAGATGGCGGTCGAGTTGGAGGAGGAAGGCAAGAAGGATCCCGACAGCACTCTTGTTGCCGTCAACCTCTCCGAAACCGCCCTCACCATGGAATGGCACGTCGAAACCGACGAGTCCAAGAGCTAGAGACGCCACAGGTAGGGCCCGCAGGTAGAAACGGCGCACGTAGCGGCGGCGCAGGTAGGGGGCAATGTCTGGTGGGTGGCCCGCAAAGGGCCACCCACCTTTCTGTTCTTGCGTAGCTCAGGTCGTATTTGCGACCTGAGCTACGCAAGAACTCAGGAATCGGGACCGAGAGCAGATCGGACTTCGGCGACCACTCGAAGCGGGTCTTCCTCCAGGTCCCACCACGTGTATCTGAGGAAGGTCCAACCGAGGACGGTGGCCTGGTTCTGCTTGGATCTGTCACGCCGGAACGTCAAACGGTCGAGATGGTGCGCTTCGCTATCGAGCTCTATCAACAGACGCGCGTCCAAATACGCGAAATCAGCCCGGCAGATGAATCGGCCCTTCTGATCCCGCACGGTGTGCTGGCACTTCGGTGCAGGGAGGCCGGCATCGCCGATCAGTTTGCGAAATCGGTCTTCGAGAGGGCTGTCCGTCGCCGAATCCCACCTCCGACGCTGTTCCAACAGGGGACGGATGACTCCCACCCCGCGCCGCCCTCGACGGGCGACTCGGGCGACGAAGGACTCGACTTCAGTCAGATCAAAGAGATCGCGCCGGATTCCCTGCTCGAGAGCCAATTCCACGATCCACCTATTGGAGGCTCCGAGGTCGACAACTGTCCGAACCGGTGACGTGACCGGAATACCGTCGAGTTCGATCACGTCGTCGGCAATCAGGTCAAGGGATTCATGAACGACGATGTCATCTCGGTGAACGCGATCCCAGCGGGGTGTGACAACCTCGATCGTTCGAATACGGCGATCGGTTAGACCCCACATCTCGGCCGCCGTCTGATGCGACACGGCCGCGAGGGCCGGGAGTGACAGTACTGCTGCGGCTATCCGTTGCCGCAGCGATTCTGGACTACCCGAGAGTGCATAGACGCCGGGCAAGATCCTTCGATACCTACCCGCCGACGCACGTTCCGTAACTGCGGTGTTGGAAATACCGAGTGCCTTGGCCGCAGAACGGGTAAACAGGCCATGCTGGCCCTCCGCTTCTTCGCCCAGTTCGCGATGGTGTTGCGTACTCATGCCTCAACTGTGAACGTTCACTATGACACGAATCCATCGCAGCGGTTCTTGCGTAGATAAGGTCGCATATGCGACCTTATCTACGCAAGAACGGGAAGAGGACCGGCGGCGTGTGCGCGGCGTTTGCGGTGGGCCGCCGCCGGTGCTCCTAGTCCTGTTCTTGGATGCTGCGCATGGACCAGATGAGCGTGCGCATGCTCTTTGGCTGCTGGAGGACGGTGACGATGGCGTCGGCAATGTTCTCCGGTTTCATCATGTCGGCCAGACCCGCCATCCCCGGGGTGCGTCCCGCACCCATGGCGAACTCGGTCGAGGTGCCCCCAGGGCAGATCGTGGCGACCCGGATGTTCTTGTCACGCAACTCACGATCGAGTCCACCGGCGAGACCGACCTGGGCAAACTTCGTCGCGGCGTACACCGCCTCGTCGCCGGCACCCCGTATTCCCGCTACCGAGGACACGATGACGATGTCACCGTCACCCTTCTCCAGGAAGTGAGGCACCGCGGCGCGAATCGGCCACACGGTGCCGGCAACATTGATGTCCATCATCTCGGCCAGCTTTTCGTCGGTCAGATCCATGATCCCGCCGTAGGCACCGATCCCGGCATTGGCGACGAGGGCATTGAGCCCGCCGAACGTCGCCAGAGCCGCGTCGACGAGACGACGCGACCCGTCGGGATCCCGCACATCCATCTCAACGGCAACGGCATTCCCCCCGGATTCCGCCACAGTGGCTTCGAGGCGTTCGATGCGGCGTGCCCCCAGCGCAACCTTGGCGCCCTGGGCCATCAGTGCTTTGGCGCTGGCGGCCCCGATACCGGCAGACGCTCCCGTGATCGCGACTACTTGACCGGTCAAGTCCCTCACAACTACTCCTTCGTTCGACCTCACCTCAGAGTACCTGCGCCGCTACACCCCCCAAATTCCCGTTCTTGCGTAACTGGTGCCGGGCGTCCCGGCAGGATCAACGCAAGAACGGGATGGGCGCCCTAGCGGCCGGAAAGCGGAGCGAGGAACCGGTTGCGGGAGGTGTCGAGAAGGTCGATCGGCTCTTCAACAGGCCGTACCTCGAAGTCACTCGTCCCCAGCAGACCGGCTATGCGGGCGACCTCCGTTTCGACCTCAATCCAACGTCGAGCCGGCCAGTCGTCGAATGGAGCCACCTTGATCTCCAACGGGTCGTCGGTCCCACCGAGGTCCCACTGCCCGACAACCTCTCCGTTGTCCAACACCACCGACGTTGCATTGCCAAAGCGGTCGTACACGAGCGGGGCATGGCTCGGATGGAGGAACCGATCACGATCGCGATACGCAACGAGCAGGGCGTCCCAGACGGGCAGTAGCCGCAAGCCTGCAAGATCCTCGAGAGCATGTCCGGGTTCCGACAGATCGATCCCCTCAACAGTTTCTACCGTCTCCGTCTTGGTCCACCCCGTCCACCAGCGAATATCGTCGACAGTGACCGGACCGTACGCAGCGACATATCGCTCGATGAGCAAGCGCATGGCTTCTTTGGGGTCGATCGTGTCGGGAGCCACGCCGGGTAGCCAGTCACCCCAACGCGCATACAGATAGCGATCTGACCGCCAGGTGCCCGTTGTGGTCGTGCGCACAATCCGGCATTCGGCGGCCGCTAGGCCGAGCAGCACGCTGAAAAGATCGCCGAGTTCTCCCTCGGGATCGACGCGAACCCGGATATCGGACGCGACCAGCGGTCCATCCGCCAAGGCTTCTTCCACCGCCGACGCCAGCTTCTCGTAGCGATCGCCCAGCCGCTTCCGATACGGATTCATCTTGCGGGTCAGGTTCCTCGTTGCGGCCGCAGCGATGGGGAGTAGGTCCTTGGGAAACGTGTAGACCGAATAGCGCATAGCCCGGATCCTCACGAGCTCCCGATCCGCTACTGCGTCGTTGAATTGAGTCAACGTGAGATCCGGAACCCTGGCAAGGGCCGACAAGAAGCAAGTCGGAGCCGTGCCGTACACGCCAACCGACCGGTCAACTGCTCTCAACAACCTGCCTCGCCCGGCCATGTGAAACCGATGATCGCAGAATCCGAGCGCCGGCGTGAGCACCACACTGTGCAAGTGCCGGTACGCATGGCCCCGGGGTCTCTACCCCGTCCTCCTGGCCGACTTCAGGGTTCACGATGTTGACGACAGACACGTCGTATCGGGGGCATGCCTCGTAGTTCGGGATCGGCGAGCAGGCACAGCCGGTAGCCTGGAACCCGCTGTCGACCCGGAGCGTTTCCCGGATATGCGCTACTCGGTTCTTGCCATCTTGCTGCTGCTGACCGGTTGCACGGACTCGACCGTCACCACGGAGCCGCCTGCCACAACAACGACGGCCACTGCGCCATCAACGACAACAACAGCCACGACCAGCACGGCTCCTCCGGAGACCACAACGTCGACAACGACCACTACGACGTTGCCGCCTATCGACCCACCGGAAACGGCCGGCTTCACCACCCTGCCGATGCCCGACGAAGAATTGCCGCATTCGATCTGGCAGTACGCGTTGGGTGACCGAGGGTTTGTTCTTGCCGGTGCGGCGAGCACGACGCCGCGGGATCACCCCAACGAAAGCACCTTGTGGCACTACGACGGGAGCTCCTGGACCCGCACGTTGATGCTCGATGTCGCCGCGCCCGACGAGTACGGCTTCGTTCCCGACATCACCAACCTGATCTTCTGGGATGGCCGCTACCTCGCCTTCCTCCAGGGTGACCCCACCGCATCCCAGGCGACAGCTTCCATGCTGGTGTCGGAGGACGGCAAGATCTGGGCCCTAGAGCACATCTTGCCCATACCCCGTTCCGGCGGATCGCTTGAAGGCATTTACCCAACACCGGAATCCCCGCCGTGGCCGGGCGCTGCCGGTATTGCCGGAGTGACGACGACCGATACCGAGGTCATTGCGGTGGGGTGGGTGACGACCGCCAACGGTTCGACCGCCACGATCTGGCGCTCCCCCGACGGCAGGTCATGGAACCTCACTCCTCTGCCCAACGCCCTCTGGCCGAACGAATGGGCCAACGAGGTCAGTGTGGGTGAGTCGGGCTGGCTGGTTGCCGGCACCGGACCGGTTCACTCCAACTCGCTCCTCTGGTTTTCCCCGGATGGAGAGGAATGGACGCCGATCAACGAGTCATTCGGCGAAGACGTCTGGTGGTCATTCTCCTCCGTCGCATCGGGCTCCGGCGGACTCGTTGTCAACGCAACCGACATGGGGGAGGATTTCGCCACGCACGCTTGGCGAAGCGACGACGGGACCACCTGGGAGAACACCGGCCCCGTCGATGTCCGGTGGCCGATCGACCCCCGCACCAGCCTCACCACCGACGGTGAAATGATCAACCGGATGCGGCTGGGTGGTGATGGGGTACTTGTCGAGAGGTCGGCGGACGGCCGATCGTGGCAACCCCTGGCCGGCTTTGTGGAGAGCATCCCGAACGAACCCGACTACGAAGGTCCCGGCTATCGCTCTCTTGTCAGCGACGGCACGCTCTCGGTTTCCCGTCACATCGCAGACTCGGATTACGAAGGTGCATCCATAGGCGTTTGGTTTGATTCCCCTATCTCGAGAGTCGTCCTGGTGGAGGCCGACGACACTCTGAACGTTCGTGACGGAGTTCAGGCCGACATCATCGACGAACTCGATCCGACCGCCTTCGGCATTGCCACCACAGGGAGGTCAGACGGAGCCGCCGGTTCGCTCTGGGTCGAGATCCTCCACGACGGTCTCCGCGGCTGGGTCAACTCCTTCTTCCTCACCGCTGATGCCGGAGCCCCCGGGGAAGCCGAGCTGCTCACGGAGCTGTCCTCATTCAGCACGTCGGTATTCGAGTCCGGGGAGCTGATTGGTCCCTATGTGGGCCCCAAAGGTCTCAGCGTCGTCCACTTCGACGAAACCAAGTGGTGGAGCCGGGATGACGACCCGATGAACGATCCGACGGTATACCTCTGGGGCAGCACCGGGTGCGGCATCGATCCCGAATGCGCCCCCCAGGCCACCTTCGCCGAACAGATTGCGGGAGGATTCCTCTCCGTCTGGAACGATGACGACCGAGTCGTCGAAGTCGACGCTCCGATCGCCGGAGGGAACGGCACGCCGGCGGAGTTTGTGATTCCGACCCCGTTCCGCAACTTCCATTATGTCGCGGTGCACGATCCCGGCGACGATCCCGAATACGCAGGCATCGACTGGGTCACCTGGTACGTCTACTTCGATGTGATCGACGACCGGCCGGTGGTTGCGGGGCTGTCTGTCGATATGTGGGCGCCGTGACGATGCGCCTCGAGTTCGACGTGGAAACCCGGCTTCCGCCTGAGCAGGTCCATGCCTTCTTCAACACCCCCGCCGACTGGCCGCGCCTGTTTCCCGCCTTCGGCGAGGCGACGGTACGCGACGACGGGCTGTACACGGTTCCCATACACCGGTCGCCTTTCCCCCTCGTCGCAGGCAACACCACAAACGAAGCGGGCAGAAAGGTGGCCTGGGACCTGGTGGGGTTCTGGAAAGGCGACGGCGAGGTGCGGTTCGAGGCAACCGCCGCAGGAACCCGGGTCACCGGCCACGAGGAGATTAGCCTTCCCCATCTCCTCGGTCTGGGGGGCCTACTGGAGAAGTGGGCGGAGCCTCGCTTCGCCGCCGTATGGGAGGGCGGATGGCGGCGGCTGCGCCGAATGGATCCCCCTAGCTGAGAAGATGCTCCAGCGCCGCCACCCAGAAGGCCTCATACAAATCCCATTGAACGAAGTTGCATCCCCAATGCGGGGCCGGATCGGACGTGAACGCAAGAGTCGCACCGCCGCCGTGGCTCATGGTTGCCAACAAGGGATCACCGGTCTCCGCAACAACAGCATGTACCGTCGCCCCCTCCCGCGGAAACGTACGGTTGTACCCGAGCAAAGGCGGCATCGTCGACATATCAAAGTCGAATCCTGGATCGACCACCCGCGCCCCAAATCCCTCCGTGCTCTCCACAAGGTCTTCGGTCTCCAGACAGGTCACAGGAAGAATCTCGGCCAGACGCGATCTTCCCCAGCCACCCTTGCCCATCTCCCCGCTGAACGACAACCACCCGCCGAGAAACATCAGTCGTAATCCGGCATCAACCGCCTCGACGGTCAGCCGGATCCGATCCGGATAGGTGATGATTCCCTTGCCGAATACCTTGCGATCGAAGAACTGCGGCGCCAACTGGAAGTTCTTCAACTCGACATCGGAGAAGACCACGACGTCATACTTCGCCAGCGCCTCCTCGTATTCGCCGGGCGCCATGCCGTAGAAGTCCCAGGTGGGCATCGTGTCACACCGATGGTCGCCGGATGATTCGAGCGCACCCTTCAAGTAGTGGTCGTAGCGATACGTCTCGAGCCCTTTGAATGCGTAGTTGAAGGGAGTCTCGGCAAAGACGGGGCCGAGAGCCACCGCCCAGTCACCGATGTAGAGGATCTTCGCCATCGTTCATACCTCCATTTGGAGTGAAGCTACCGATTGGGTGGAGAAGCGGACGTGCGGGAACAGTTCCGGAATGTGCGAGTCCCAGACACCGTGCGGGCTCAGCGACCACCCACTCGAGTCTTCCGCCGGTGACGCTTCGCGGTACTGATTGAAGCGGGAGAAACTGATCCGCCATGTGTCGCCATCCGACGGCGGAAGCGACCTGTCGTCGGATGCTGCGAGTAGGTCCATGCCCTTCCAGGGAAGAGCGATTTCAACCGTCCAACCCCGGTCCCTGTCGTTGTTGTCGTTGAGGGTTCCTTGAACGGCAGCGGCGCTCCGAAGGCCGGGAAAGTCCCAATGCCAGAAGCCGACACGGCCGCCGCGGGGATGGTCGGTGAAGTCGACCCCATTCCATGGCCGTGCCCCTGGGGCATTAGGTCGCAGCTGAGGCACCTCGGCAAATTGCGCGCGGGCGTCCTCCCAGATGAACAGCACCTCGTAGATGGTGCCGAGCGCGTTGACCTCCAGCTCGTAATACGCGTCCCGGCCCGCGATGAAGATCTCCACATCATTCTCGTTGTATATGAGAGAGTCCCGCTCCGTCAGGGTGCCCTCAACAAAGGGTTCCTCCACCCAGAATCCGACGTAGAGGTTCTCGTCATCCCAGAGCACGGCGACGCGGGTGTCGTGCACCGTGGGAGCCCCTGAGACAAGGTCGACGAATCGGGAGCTGCGCGGCGCCCGAGTCCAGCACTCCTCGTTCAGGTGTCCATCAATTTGCGGCGGCGTGTCGACCCGGTAGGCGGTGTATTCGGCGATGCAGTCCTCCGGCCATGGGAACTTCCACGATGCCGGTCCCGGATCAGATGGCAACGGGCTGTCCAGCCTCAGCCGACCGATAGGCGGCGAGGGCGATCTCGGTAGCTCGCAATCCGTCCTCTCCGGTGACGAACAAGTCGTGCTCACCGCGCACGGCGCCGGCGAAGTGGTCGATCATCAGCTGGTTGGTGTCGGACCCCCAGTCGACCCACGAGGTGCCGCCCTGAGACCACAAGTCGAATCGTTGAGCAAAGGCGTCGATTGTGAACACCCCCTCGGTACCCACAACCTCGATCTCGAGACCGCCCCACGTCGGGAAGTTGTGGGGGCGGCTCCATGAGCAATCAATCGTGGCAAAGACTCCGTCGGAGAAGCCGAGGGTCACAAGCCCGCCGGTTTCCACGTCGACCTGGGGATGCAACACGTGGTTCGTCTCTGCAAAGACCTCTTCCGGTTCTATCCCCAACCACCAGCGAATGATGTCGGCGAGGTGCACGGTGTGGTCCATCACCGCCCCTCCGCCGGCAAGTTCCTTGTCGGCGAACCAGGGTGCGTAGTCGGTGGGCAGGTGCCCGCGGTTGGTGCCGGTGATGGCCAGCACGTCGCCGATCCGACCTTGCTCGATCCAATCTGCGCCGCTGGTGAGCGACGGACTGAACCGCATGGGGAACGCCGTCATTAGCTTCACTCCAGCCTGCTCGCACACCTCGACGATGCGACGAGCGTCGGCAACGTTGGTGGCGAGTGGCTTCTCGCACAACACATGCACACCCGCAGCCGCCATCCTCTCCACGGTGGGTAGGTGGGCGTTCGTCGGCGAGCAAACGATTCCGAAGTCGACGCCCTCTGCGATGAGTTCCTCGTCACTCGAGTAGCCCGCGGCATCGTGGCGCGCTGCCCAACCGGCCAGCATCGCCGGATCGGAGTCGGATGCACCTACGAATTCGACGCCCGGTGAGTTGCGCAGGTTGCCGGCATAGGACTCCGAATGAACATGTCCGACGCCGAAGATGCCGGCCCTCATCCCGCGACCTCCAGTTCGATTGCCGCACCGGTCTCGATCGAGCGGGCGACGGCGTCACAGATGGCAACTGCGGCCGCGCCATCGGATGCGCTGACTATCGGTTCTGCGGTGCCGTGCAGGACTGCTGAGAAGTGGCGCATTTGAGTCACGTACGGCGACTCAGCCAGCGTGGTCGGTGGTTGGGGGATCTCGGATTCTTCTACATCACTGGAGTCGATCGAGGCGAACGGTTCGCTGGCGTGGATGGTCAACAGACCATCGGCTCCCGCAATCTCGAGTGAAGTGCGGAAGGAGCCTCTCGGAAAGTCCCACGATGCCTGGATGTGAGTCAGGGCTCCTCCGGCGTGGCGGAGCGTCGCCAGCGCATGGCCTCCGGATCCTGCAGCTTGGGCCTGCCGGGCATAGACCCGGGTCACCTCACCCGCTACCCACCGGGCGTAGTCGATGTCGTGAATCATCAAGTCGAGCACAACGCCGCCCGAACGGGCGTGATCGCTGAACCAAAGACCTTCCCTCATCGGGAAGTGGGTTGATCTGTCGAGTCGCATCACCGCCACCTGTCCGATGTCGCCGGCCAGGACTCGCTGCCTCGCTCCGGCGTAGTCGGGGAAGAAGCGCACCACATGTGCGATGAGAAGCGGCACCTGCGCCGTCTCACATACCGCCACCGCCTCCCAGGCCTCGGCCGGCGTTCGGCCCAGTGGCTTCTCACACACGATGGGCACGCCGACGGCTGCCGCTTGCCGGATGTAGTCGAGGTGGGTGTCCGTTGGGCTGCAGATGTCGACGACGTCGACAGCCGCGAGCAGCTCTCCATATGAGGTGGCGACGTCGGCATCGAGATTGCTCGCCAGATCAGCCGCCCGCCGTGAACCCGTCCCGAGAACGTGAGTGACCCGATCCCCTGCCTCTTCCCAGCCGGTGGCGTGGGTGGCGGCCATGTTGCCGGCGCCAACCAGACCAATCCCGAGTGTCACTTGATAGCCCCCGACATGATCCCGCGCAGCATCTGGCGGGAGAAAATGACATAGAGGATCAGTACCGGGACCATGGCCAGAGTGAGTGCGGCAAGAACCGCCTGCCAATCGGACACGAACTGACCGAGAAACACCTGGACCCCGAGCGTCACCGTCTTGGTCGATTCACCCGGCGCCAGGATCAACGGGAACCACAAGTCGTTCCACACCGGAAGCATCGTGAACACGGCGACCGCGGCCAGTCCGGGACGAATGAGGGGCATTGCCAACCAGAAGACCTTGTACTCACCGGCGCCGTCGATTCGGGCGGCGTCCTTCAGATCACGCGGCACCTGTCTGAAGAACTGACTGAGGATGAAAACGGCAAGCGGTAACCCCATGGCGGTGTACACGAGGATGAGCGAGATATGGGTGTTGACCAGGTTGAGGTTGACCATGAGCTTCAGGATCGAGACGGTTCCCAGCCTGATGGGAATCATCACTCCGACCGCCAGATAGAGACCCATCAACGTGTTGCCGGGGAATCGATACTCGGCCAGGGCGTGAGCCGCCATCGCCCCAAAGATGACCACCAGGAAGATGGAGGCAACCGTGACGACAATCGAGTTCAAGAAGTAGCGCTCGAATGCCGCCCGATCAAACGCGGTCTCGTATCCCTCCAGGCTGAAGGTCTCCGAGTTGGGAAACGAGAAGGGGGAGTCGAATATCGCCCGCCGCGACTTGAACGAGTTCATGATGATCAGCAGGATTGGCCCCATCGCCAGCAGGGTGTAGAGGATGAGCCCGACGTGGATGCCGACGATCGACATCCGGGGCTTGCGGCGCCCGTGGGCGCGGAGATCACGGTCTTTGGTGAGTGAGGTCATAGCTCGTACGTGGTGACTCGACGTTGGAAACCGAACAGGTAGACCAAGACCCCGATCAGGATCACGACGAACATCGCCGTGGCGACGGTCGCCCCGACCGCAGTCGAGCCGATCTGCAACTGTTGCCCGAAGAAACTCCTATAGAACAGCGTGCCCATGATGTCGGTGGAGAATTCGGGCCCTGCCAGCGCCCCCTGCACGCTGTAGATGAGGTCGAAGGCGTTCAGGTTGGCGATGTAGGTGATGATCGAGATGATGCCGATCATCGGAAGCAAAAGTGGGAAGGTGATCTTCCAGAAGATCTTCCAGCCGGTGGCACCATCGACGCGGGCAGCCTCGAGCAAGTCCTCGGGGATGCCAACCAAGGTGGCATAAAAGAACATCATGGGGATGCCGATGTACTGCCAGACCGACATGAGTGACAGCGTCGGAAGAGCGGTCGCTGTCTTGCCGAGCAGCGGGGTTTCGACCAGACCCCACAGCGGCGAAAGGATGAGCTGCCAGATGAAGCCGACGATGACCACCGATAGCAGCGTCGGTCCAAAGATGAGGGTGCGGTAGGCGCCGCGACCACGCAGCCCGGGCTGTGTCAGCAGAACCGCGATGAGTAGGCCAATCGGATTTTGCACGAAGAAGTGGAACGCAAAGAAGACGAAGTTGTTGCGCAGCGCGTTCCAGAACGAACTGGAGAGGTTGCCGCCGGGGAACAGTTCCCGGATGTTGTCCAGGCCGACGAAGAGTCCCTCGTCCGAATAGAGGCTGAGCCGCAACGAATCGATCAGCGGGTAGACCATGAACAGCGTGTAGATGATCACCGCCGGGGCAAGAAAGACAATGACGTGCCGGGGAATCCGCCATCTCTTGGCGGATCCCCCGGTCTTCGTCTCGACCGTTTCTGTGACGGTCTTTTGAGTCATATTGCGACTCTAGTTAGTCGGGTTCGGACTCTGCTTACGGGGTGTACCAGGCGTCCAAGCCGTCCTGGAGACGCTGGGTAGCATCTTCCGGAGTCAGTGTTCCGTTGATAACCGAAGCGCTGACGGCCCACATCTCGTTCTCCAGATTCGGCTCGCCGCGAGACAGGATCTGATAGGAGTTGCGGATGGTGGACTCGCACTCGTCACGCCAGGAGACAAACTCCTGAGCGAGCGGGTCATCGAGCGATACCGGCTCATTCGCCAGGCTGAAGAAGCCCGGGAGGGCATTCGCATACAGCGATGAGAACTCGGAAGAAGCAACCCAGTCGAGGAATACCTTCGCCTCGTCCGGATGTGAAGTCGCCGCATTCATCCCTAGTGCGATGTCGGTGTGATCGGAGATGTAGCAGGTGTCGCCGGAAGTCTTGACCGGCGGCGCAAATGCCCCCATCTCGAAATCGGCCTGCTCGTTGAACAACCCGATCTCCCAGGAACCCGACGGATACACAGCTGCCCGCCCGAGGGTGAACAGGTTCTGCGAGTCCGGATAGGTGATGGCCTCGAAGCCGCTCGGCAGGTAGTCGGCCCACTTCGCCAACGACGTGAAGGTTTCTACGTATGCGGGATCGGTCAGCTTCTCGGTGCCGGCGATCAGGCCGGTACGGCCGGTTTCACCCTGCCAGTAGTTCGGGCCGATGTTCTGGAATCCCATGGTGGCGGCTTCCCACTGATCAGTGGTACCCATCGCAAGCGGTTCATAATTGCCGTCGGCGGCTACCGCATCGAGCAGGGCATAGAACTCGTCCTCGGTGGTGGGCTCGGAGAGACCCAACTCATCGAAGGCGGTCTTGTTGTAGATGAATCCGTGGATGACAGACGCCATCGGCACACAGAACACATCGGAACCATCATCGGTAATCCAGGCGCTCTTGGCGACATCGCCGAAGTTCGACATGCCGCCCAGGTCGTTGAGCGAGGCCAGATGACCCTGGTCGAACAACTCGAGCGACGCATCAAACGGGCGACACGTAATCAGGTCACCGGCAGTTCCACCCTCGAGACGGGTTGACAACACACCGTTGTACTCAGCGGGCGCAGTCGGCTCGAACTTGATCTTGATCCCCGGGTTGGCGGCTTCGAAGGCCGGGATAATGGTGTCCTGCCAAATGGCAAGGTCGTCATTACGCCAGCTCTCGATGGTTAGTTCAACAGTCTCCGCCGGAGCAGCCGCAGTCGTTTCCGTTGCACCGCTATCAGCGGCAGTTGTCGTGGCCGCGTCATCATCGTCTCCACCACAGGCCGCAACGACCAGGGCAAAGGCAAGCAAGACGATGGCCCAATTGGTTCTTTTCATACTTTCTTCTCCTCCGTAGACCTAGCAAAGGTCAGCCTCATCACGGGCGTCTCCTGAGCGGAATCCGTATTTGACGGAAGTGATGAGGACTTAGTATGTTTGATAAACATAGTTACCGAAGTTGGGAACCGCAAATCTCTCCGCGCCTCCGTGTCCAACACAAAGCAACCCGCCACGATCAGCGCAGCCACAACTTGCGTCTCGTACTCCAGTGCATCCTCGGGGCGGGCTCTATCAGTCGTGCCGACATCGCAAGGACTACCGGACTCACCCCGGCAACAATCTCCCAATTGGTCGCCGAGCTGGAGAGCGACGGGTTTGTCACCGAGCTCGGCACCGGGCCGTCTGCGGGTGGCAAGCCGCCCACCCTCTACGGCGTAAACGCCGGGGCCCGAAGCATTGTCGCCGTCGATCTCAGCGACAGCGAACGAGTGGGCTCGGTACTGGACCTCAAGGGCACCTCCTCCTACCGCACGATCAGGTCGCGTCAATCTGTTCAGGGACAGGAGGGCATAGACCAACTGGTCGACACAATCGATGACTTGATGGGTGAAACGCCCGCCCCCGTGCTTGGTATCGGAATTGGTACACCGGGGGTAGTCGACGACGAAGGAACGGTTGTCGAAGCCTCATATCTCGACTGGCACGACGTGCCGCTCGGTGCCCTCCTCTCCGATCGGTACTCGTTGCCCGTCTACGTCATCAACAACAGCAGGGCGGCAGCCCTTGCCGAGTACTCGTTCGGCGACCACGAAGCCGAGAACCTCCTCGTACTGAAGATCGGCAACGGAATTGGAGCTGGAGTTCTGCTCGACGGTCGAGTCCACGGCGGTGAGGACTCCGCGGCCGGAGAGATCGGCCATGTTGTCGTCGATCCGAAGGGCATCCCCTGCCACTGCGGGAAGTCGGGCTGTCTCGAAACCATGGCGGCCGTCCCTCGACTCGTCGAGGTGTGTGCACCATTCCTCCCCAACCAGGCCGGGGGTCTCGAGGACCTCCGGGACGCAGGTGCCGCAGCGGCCGCCGGGGATCAACAGATTCTGAGCATCATCGAAGAGACCGCAGACAATCTGGGTCGAGTGTTGTCCACCACCGTCGCCATTCTGGACATCCATCGGGTCGTGATCAGCGGCATCGTCTCAGCACTCGGCGATCCGTTCCTCGATAGCCTTCGTTCCGCAATTGACCGCGCCGTGCTCCCCACCCTCGCCTCGAAGCTCGAGCTTTGCTACGGCCGCACGGGTGACAGAGCAGTCCGTATGGGTGCGGCCGCAAATGTCGTAAGTCAGGAACTGGGAGTTGTGTAATGGCAGTCGCCGACCACGCTGAATTCGAGCCCCTCGTAGTCCCTCCCCTCGACCCGGGCTTTCGCCCTGCCGTGCTTGCCAACCGAGCGTTCCGCACCGCGGTAGCCGCCTCCGGCGAAGGGTCCACTCTTCGTATAGGGCTGCAACGCCCTGGCGGCGCCATCTCAACCTACGAAACGGTCATCTACGACGATGACAGCCTCCTCGCATCTGCCAACAACGCTTTTGTCGAGCGACTACTCAAGTTCCTTCTGTGGCAGCGCGGCGCCAGCAAGGTGCTCATCTCCGGCTCTGCCGGGGTCGCAAATCATCTGCAGAAGGTCTACTCGCCGCAGGGTTCCCGTTCGTTCGATGTCGACTTCATGACCCGGGTGTACGAGACGCCGTTCACCATCGAGTACACGGGCACGGTTCCAGATACCAAGGAACCCACTGTCTCGCTGGGTCGTCACCTCGAGGGCAACCGCATCGGGTTCGATCTAGGTGCCAGCGACTACAAGATCAGCGCCGTCATCGATGGCGAAGCCGTCTACGCAGACGAGTTCCCCTGGATGCCGCGAGACGCCACCGAACTTTCCTACCACTACGAACGCATAGTTGCCGGCCTCGAGAAAGCCGCCGAGCATCTGCCAACCGTTGATGCCATTGGTGGTAGCTCGGCGGGTGTGTGGATCGACGATCGGGTGAGGGTGGCTTCGCTGTTCCGCGGGCTGTCCCGCAAGGAGTTCGATTCCGCCGCCACCGACTTGTTCGTCAGGATTCGCAATGAATGGGATGTCCCCCTCAACGTGGTCAATGACGGCGAGGTCACAGCACTTGCCGGGTCGATGAGCCTCGAGTCGAATGCCGTCCTCGGCGTCGCTATGGGCTCGAGCGAGGCGGTTGGGTACGTAACACCGGAAGGAACCATCACTCGCTGGCTCAACGAGCTTGCCTTCGCCCCGTTCGACTATCAGGAGGATGCACCGGCCGACGAATGGTCCGGCGATGTCGGCTGCGGAGTTCAGTACTTCTGCCAGACGGGCGTAATCCGGCTCGCCGCCAGGGCCGGTATCGATCTAGATCCAACAATGACACCCGCGCAGAAGCTGGTCGTCGTCCAGGAGCTCATGTCAGATGGTGACGACCGGGTGCCTGCCATTTACGAGACCATCGGTATCTGGTTCGGCTACGCCCTTGCCCACTACGCCGACTTCTACGACATCGATCATGTTCTCGTGCTCGGCCGGGTCACGTCAGGCGAAGGCGGCAAGATCATCGTCGAGCAGGCGCGCTCCGTCCTGGCTTCACAGTTCCCGGAACTGAAGATGGAATTGCACGTGCCCGATGAGCGGATGAAACGAGTCGGCCAGTCGGTGGCGGCGGCCAGCCTGCCGGAACTTCGAGAGGAGACCGTGTGATGGAGTTCACAAACCCGGGCGCCCAGATCTTTGTGCCGGATGATGCCGCGGTCGGAACCGCGATCCGGCGGACAACTCACCTTGCAGTCGGCGCACATCAGGACGACATCCCGATCATGGCGCATGACGGAATCCAGCAGTGCTTCGGCCGGCAGGACAGGTGGTTTCTCGGGATCACCGTGACCGACGGGGCAGGCAGCCCCCGTTCCGACTTCTACGGCAACTACACCGACGATGAGATGAGCCGGGTTCGGACGGTAGAGGAAAAGAAGGCCGCCGTCGTCGGCGAGTACGGAGCGGCGGTGCTTCTCGACTACCCGAGCTCGGCGGCGAAGGATGGCTCCAACGAGGCGATCGTCAACGAGCTCGCAGAGTTAATCAACGATGCCCGCCCCGAGATCGTCTACACACACAACCTCGCCGACAAACACGACACCCACGTTGCAGTGGCCCTGCGTACGATTGCCGCTATCCGCAGGCTCCCCGACAACACGAGGCCGCATGCCGTTTACGGATGCGAAGTCTGGCGCGACCTGGACTGGATGGCCGACGCCGACAAGGTCGCATTCGACGTCACGTCCCACGCCAACCTCTCGGCCGCACTCATGGGTGTCTACGACTCGCAGATCTCCGGAGGCAAACGTTACGACCTCGCCACCGCCGGCCGCCGCCTTGCCCACGCCACCTTCTCGGAGAGCCACAACGTCGACCAGGCAGAGGCCTTGATCTACGCCATGGATCTCACCCCCCTGGTCAACGACTCGACGGACGCGGCAACATACGTTTCCGACCACGTTTGGCGGATGGAGCAAGAGGTCTCAGATCGAATCGGCCGCCTTACATGACGATGCGTTCCGAGATCGGAGAGCAGCCCGAGGTCTTCGCCGGAGCGCTCGAACTGAACCATGGCCCGCTGGCGAAGATTGCACTGAGCCTGGGCGCAGCCTCGTTCGACTACGCGCTCATCGCGGCACGGGGAACATCCGACAACGCCGCCAGGTATGCGAAGTACCTGTGGGCCGCTCATAACGGCATACCCGTCGCCCTGGCCGCTCCGTCGCTCTTCACGAGCTACAACAAACCGCCCCAGCTCGACGGCGCCCTTGTCGTCGGTATCTCCCAGTCGGGAGAATCACCGGACCTGGTCGCGGTAATCGCCGAAGGCCGCAAGCAGGGCAGGCCGACGCTTGTCATCACCAACGAGACCAGCTCGCCGATGGCTCATCAGGCGGACATGGTGATCGACATCCAGGCGGGCCGGGAACTGGCTGTGGCTGCGACGAAGACCTACACCACCCAACTGCTCGCCGTTGCGATGCTCTCCGCCGCCCTCGACCCCGCGCACACCGGAGCCGAGCTCGGCAACCTGGCGACATACGCCGGGTCGGTCCTCGACTCCGAGGACAACATCGCCAACATCGCCGCCAACTTCGCAGACATGAGGGCGTGCGCCGTCCTCGGCCGGGGTTACAACCACTCCACGGCATATGAGTGGGCACTCAAGGTCCAGGAAGTGACGTACGCCCTCGCCCACCCGTACTCCACAGCCGATTTTCGGCACGGCCCGATAGCGGTTGTCGAACCCGGGTTTCCCATCCTGGCGGTTGCGCCCAACGGACCACTGTTCGATGACATGGAGACGCTCCTAGGGAACGTGACCAAACAGCGTCACGCCAGAAGCGTCGCCATTTCCAACAGGCACGAAGCGCTCGAGACTGCCCGGTATGGGATCACGATCCCGGCCGACATGCCGGAGTGGATCAGCCCGATCCCCTCGATCATCGCGGCGCAATTGTTCACCTATCACCTGGGCACCATCAAAGGGCTGAATACCGACCAGCCGCGTGGTCTTTCCAAGGTAACCAAGACCATCTGACCGCACGACACCAGTCTGTGAACATTCGGAGAACAGCAGCCGATCGCGGAACGTTGTGCGGTACGGTCGGCGTTGGCCTTTTCAACAACGACCCATGGGGTGAGAGACTTGGACCTGTTAAAACGCTTCAAATGGCCGGTCATCGGCGCCGGCGCCGCGCTGCTGATCGTGGCGTTCCTTCTGTTCCGGCCGGACAAGCTCTTCGTCGATGACGTTGTCGACGAATCCCTGGCCGATGCATTCCCCGTTTCGGCCGCGGCAGACACAACACCCACGACGACAGCAACCGCACCGCCGACAACCACGACCACGCCGCCGGCGACGACGGCAGCGCCGGGCGACGAACCTGCGGAGACAACTACCACGACGACCACGACCACTGCCGCGCCAGAACCGACCGGCCCGGTCGCCGTGGGAACCGGGTCGTTCTTCGGCATCGATCACACGGCATCGGGCACCGCGACCGTCTATGCCCAGGGCGGCGATCATGTGCTGCGCTTCGAGGATGACACCGACATCCAAAATGGCCCCGACCTCTGGGTGTGGGTGCTGGAGTCGGACACCTATGACGGTGGTGACCCCGGCGAGTTCATCGAACTGGGGACGATCAAGGGCAACGTCGGAGGGCAGAACTACGAACTACCACCCGAATTCGACCCCGAGGTCCATCAGTTCGTGCTCATCTGGTGCAAACGGTTTTCCGTTCCGTTCGCTGCCGCCCCCCTGACCGGCTGAGGCCATCGCGGCCGGTGGCACAATGTCTGCGCCAATCGCCCCCGGAGGAACCTATGTCGCCGATCACCCTCGATGGTGCCCCCAACTTTCGTGATCTAGGGGGCGAGGAGACGGTTGGCGGATACAAGGTGCGATCAGGGTTGGTGTTCCGCTCCGGCCACCTGGCGAACCTAACCGGTGACGACATGCAGCGTCTCACCGATGCCGGGTTGCGAACGGTCGTCGATTTTCGTCCGGAGATGGAGCGGGAGATGACGGGCATCGATCAAGTCCCCCCGGGAGCAGAGTATGTGGCGATCCCGATAGGAGATTCGCGCATGGCGCCGCACGTGAAACGAGCCCTGGAAGAAGGTGATTTCACGGTGCTCCCCGATCTCAGGGACGCCAACCGCAGTCTCATCAGCAACTTCGGCCCTGAGCTCGGACGGATGCTCGAACTGGCCGGCGATCCCTCCAACCTTCCCCTCGTCTTTCACTGCATTGGCGGCAAGGACAGAACCGGAATGGCGGCAGCCCTGCTGCTATCGATTCTCGGGGTTCCCCGGGAGAAGGTTCGGGCCGACTATCTGCAATCGAACGGGAGAATCGGCGGGACTGTGCCGGATCAGGATGCGTTCCTTGACAACGTCACCGGGAGGTACACGGACACACCGCTGAGTGAGGACAACCGGGCCGCTCTGCGCCGATTCTTCGTCCTCGAGAGCGAGTACATCGAGGCGGCCTGGGACGAGATCGATCGAGTGGCCGGGTCGTTCGATGTCTACGTGCGCAGGAATCTGGGTCTGTCAGACGAAACGATCGAACGGCTACGCGCGAATCTCCTCGAACCCACTTGACGACCACCCCGGTTCTTGCGTATCTGGGGTCGCATATCCGACCTGAGATACGCAAGAACCGGAAGTGCGAGATGCAACAAACGGCGAGCTAATCCCTCAGCTCGTGCGGGGATTGCTACCCCGCTAGCGAGCCGTCCGGATCTCGAGTCCGGTCACGCTGAGGTCGACTACCAGAGCACAGTCGCCGGGGCCGGGACAGGACATGGAGCACGAACCACTAGATGCGCATGTGTCCGGGGCCGGCTCCGAGCGCAGTTCCGGACCGATCTGTCCGGCGGCCCGCAACGCCACCAGCATCCGGGCGACCGTCGCCGGGGCCACGCCCAATCGACTCGATAGTTCGATACCGGTAACGGGTCCGCTCGAATTCTCGATCTCGGTGAGCAACGTGGAGAGTTTCATCCGAGCCCCAACAACGATCCGCCCTGGAAGACGATGAACGCTCCGATCCACGCAATCGCTGCCTGGCCAAGCACGCTCACCCACATCCAGCGGGTCCCGAACTCCTGCCGGAACGCTCCGACTGCGGCCATGCACGGCGTATAGAGCAGGACAAACACCATGAACGCCAGGGCGGCGAGCTGACCCTTCCCGCCGCTGCTGTCCTCGAACGAAGTCCGCACCGCCGTCTGCAATTCGCTCTGCGACTCATCCTCCAGATCGAGGAAGTCGAAGCCGATAACCCGCGGGATTGCCAGGAGCGTATCCCGGCCGGCAGCGACAAAGCTGGTCGCGATGTCGCCTACATCGTCAACAAACCCGTTGGTGGACTCCTCTGCTACGGCACCGTCTACGGCGTACAGCTGCGCCATCGTGCTGACCACGACTTCCTTTGCCACGAAGCCGGAAAGCAGAGCCCCGGATTGCTCCCATTCGCCGAAACCGAGCGGCGCAAGGGTGGGAGCAAAGCCTTTGGCGACGACACCGAACGCGCTGTCCTCGACATCGGTGTCGGCGAAGCTCCCATCGCCGGTGACCGGCAGTGCAAGCAGCAGCCACACTGCCATGCTGGCAATCAGGATCGTGGTGCCGGCACCCTTGATGAACGAGGCGGTGCGCTGACGGACGAGGATCCAAACCGTGCGCGCATTCGGCATCCGGAATTCCGGCAGCACCATGACAAACGGTGCCGGATCTTCTTCTCGAAGTGCCGTCTTGCTGAGAAGGAAACCAATCAGCACGGCGACGGCAATCCCCAGCACGTACATTGCGAAGACCACCATGCTCTTGTCACCGGCAAAGAAGATCGACGCAAGCAGCACGTACACGGGGAGCCGTGCTCCGCAAGACATGAACGGCGTTATCAGACCGGTGAGTAGCCGATCCCGGGAAGAGTCGAGAGTGCGGGTCGCATATATGGCAGGAACCGTGCAGCCGAAGCCAACCATCATCGGCAGAAAAGCCTTGCCGGGTATGCCGACGGCACGCATCGAACGATCCATTACGGCTGCGGCCCGCGCCATGTACCCGGTGTCTTCGAGCAGGGCAAGCATGAGGTACAAACCGAACAGGACCGGTACGAAGACGAGCACACCGCCGACACCGGCCAGAACCCCGTCGACCACCATGCTCTCCACCCAGCCTCCGTCCAGAGACATGGCACTGAGCAGCGCGACTGCCCATCTGGCAACAGGGCCCGAGATGGTTGAGTCCACCCAGTCGAGGTACGGGGCCGTCGCATCCGCGGTGAACCGGAGCACAACCCACATGACCGCAAGGAAGATCGGTATCCCGAGAAACTTGTTGGTGAGAACGCGGTCGACTTGATCCGACCAGGTCATCTCCATCTCGATGGGGCCACTCACATCCGCGACGAGGTGAGAGATCCAATTGAAGCGATGCTCCGCCAATTCAATCGCGGCCTCAAACCCGGTCTCCGCCGCTATCCCATCACGATCCGCGGCGGCCGCCTCGAGCACGGCGTGACCACCCGGAAGTTGTGCGACCCTGTCGCGGGTCGCGACGTCGGCGGCAAGCAGCTGCAGAGCGGTCCAGCGGGGCGATCCGAGAGCGGCCAGGCCCGGTCTGACGGCGATGCTCTCGACCAGACTGCCGACATGGCGTTCGACCACTCCCCCGTAGTCGATTACGAGTTGAGTCGGTGTCCTCCCGGCAGCTCGGGCCACTGCGGCCTTCAACTCATCAGTTCCCTGGCCCTTCCTCGCCACGGTACGAACGACCTCGACCCCGAGCGCTCGACCCAGGACGTCCTCGTCGATATCGATGCCTCTCCGATCGGCCACATCGACCATGTTCAATGCGACAACCTGGTTCAGACCGGCTTCAGCGATCTGAGCTACTAGGTGGAGGCTGCCGTTGAGGTTTGACGCGTCAACGACGGTCACGACGACATCGGGACGGTCGTCGACCAGATAGCGCGACGCAATACCTTCTTCAGCCGAGACTGCGACTAGACCGTATGTTCCGGGAAGATCGACGATCTCGAACGTTTCGCCGCCGGAACGGAATTCGCCCGAGTATCGGTCCACCGTTTGCCCGGGCCAGTTGCCGACTTTCTGCTTGGCCCCGGTCAGTTGATTGAATAGGGAGGTCTTGCCCGAGTTCGGGCACCCGGCAATCGCAACCGTGCCGCTCATTCGTCGGCTGCTTCGACTTCGATAGCGCTGGCCGCGGTTTGCCCGATCGCAATCCTGGCTCCACCCAGGCAGATGATCGCCGGCCCTTCCGGCTTGATCACCGTGAGAAGGACACCGGGAACGACGCCGAGGGCAGCGAGGCGCTGTATCAGCCGGGGGCGACCAGATACCCGGGCAACCCGCACCTTGCTGTTGCGCGGTGCGGTTGTCAGCGTGCGATCCTGGGCCTGAGGTCGGTCGCCGGATTCAACGTGGCTGCGGATGAGGCTCATGATCGGGCCTCTCCGATCATATTGACGCCAACCGATCCGGCGACTCTCGGATCGAGATGCACACAACTGCCGTCGCGGTCTACCAGGATGCCACTGGCTCCGGAAGCGAGAACGGTGACGACATCGCCTACGGCAACACCCTCGGCAGCAAGAAATCGGGCGACGGAGTCCTGACCGGACACGGTGACAACCTCTGCGTCCGAGCCGACTGCCACATCGGTTAGCCGGGTGCTCTGGCGCGGAGCTGAGGCGACAGACGAATCGGGAATCGGATGTCCCAGCGGGCCAGCGGCCGGGTTGCCGAGAAATGCGGAGAGGCGGTTGGCGGCGTCGGGTGTGGTGGCATGCTCCAGGTGACAAGCCTGCTCGTCTGCCTCAGCCGGGCTGAATCCGAGGTGTTCCGCGAGAAAGGTTGCCCAGAGCCGGCGTGTTCGCAGCACCTGTCCTGCGATGCGCTCGCCGGTGGAGGTCAGCCGCACTCCGTGATATGGCTCGTAGCTGAGCAGGCCCCGCCCGTCGAGCTTGCGGATCATCTCATTCGCTGAAGGAACCGAGACACCAAGGGTCCCGGCAATCCGGGAAACTGGAATCGGGCCTTCCGATCCGGCCTCTGTCTGTCGAGCGACGGTGATCAGATACATCTGCTCTGCCTCGCTGGTTGCCTCAAGTTCAGGCAAGCTTGTGACTTTGGCGAGCAATTCTTTAGGCATGCCTAAAACATTATCAGGATAGGAGAAATCAAGTAGGGCCAAAGGTCCCAACATCCGTTCTTGCGTAGATGGTGCCGGTATACCGGCACCATCTACGCCGGAACGGGGTTTTGCGGTGCCCTGATCAGGCACGGCTATGAATCTCGCCCGGTAATGCGGCTATGAATCCGGGCCGGCAACCGGAAGGGACACAGTGAAGACCGTTCTACCCGGCTCGGAGTCGACGACGATGGATCCCCTGTGCTTGTGCACGATGATGCCATAACTGATGTCGAGGCCGAGACCGGTACCCGAGCCCTGTGGTTTGGTAGTGAAGAACGGATCGAACACCCGGGCGACTAACTCGGGCGGAATGCCGGACCCGTTGTCCTCGACTTCTACGACGATACTTTCATCCCCGCCTTCAACCCGTAGTTGAATTCTCCCGTCGGGGCGACCTCCGTCATGAATGGCGTCGGCGGCATTGTCGATCAGGTTCGTCCACACCTGGTTGAGCTCGCTGCCGTATGCCGTTATCTCCGGGACATCGGCGAACTCGGTGACTACCTCGATGTCCTGCAGTTTTGACTTCAAGATCACCAGCGTGTCCCGCAGTCCATGGCGAACATCGACCTCCTGCACCGGTGCCTGATCGAGATGGGAGTAGCCCTTGAGAGCCCCCACGATCGCGGATAGTCGCTCTGCGCCGACGTTGACTTCGCCGGCCAGGCCCTGGATTGCCCTCGTGCCGGCGACCACTTGCAGCACACCGATCGCATGGTCGCCCGTCGCCTCCAATACGGGCTCGAGGTCCGCGCCTCGCAGCCCCGAAGAGGCCAGCTGATCGGCCAGTTCCCACGGCTGATCGACCTCGTATCGATCGAGCAAGTCCTCGATCTCAGCTGAATTGTCCGAGAGCTCGAGCGACGACGGCAATGGCAGACTGTCGTCGACGGCAGCTGCAAGCAATCCACGGAGTGCCTCCATCTGGTCCGTATCGAGACCGAGCCCGGCGATTTCCACAACCCGATCCGGATATGCCGCAAGCGATTGCTCGAGTTGGGCCGACGCCCTGATGATGGCGGCTGCCGGATTGTTCATCTCGTGTGCAAGGCCCGCCGTCAGCGTGCCGAGCTGCGCCATCCGATCTGACTGCCGCAGCTGCGCCTCGGTCTGTCTCCACCGCTCCAGCAGGACCGAGAAGAGGGCCCGAGCCGCAGTAGCGCTGGTGGACAGCAGATCGTCGAAGCAATCCTTGGCAAGGGCCACCACAGTGGTCTCTTCGGCTGCCCGAACCGTCGCCATGCGGGGCGCAGCGTCGAGAAGTGCCATCTCCCCTATGACCTCGCCGGGTCCCCGCCGCGCCAGCAGTATCTCGCGTCCCTCGGTGATCTTGACGATGTCCAGCTCCCCGCTGACAATCACATAGGCGCGATCGCCTTCGTCGCCTTCATCGAAGACGACCTCCCCCGCGGGGATGTCTATCGCCTCTGCCCCCGCCTCGAGACCGGCGAAGTCATCGTCGGAAAGACCCTGGAACAGAGGTACCGACCGCAGTATCCATTCCACGGCTAGACCGTCTCGAGATACTGGTGGATCATGCTCACAGCCACCGACCCTTGCCCGACTGCCGCAGCCACCCTGCGGACAACGCCGTAGCGGACGTCTCCTGCGGCGAAGACTCCGGCTTCGCTGGTTTCGAGAGGGTATGGGTCCCGGGCCTCGGTCCATCGTTGCCGTCCACTCGCAGCGAGCGCAAGATCGGGCCCGGTGTATATGAACCCGTGGTCATCCCGCTCAACAACACTTTCGAGGAAATCCGAGTGGGGGACCGCGCCGACAAAGATGAACACAGCCGACGCATCCCGCTCGGTCACGTCGTCGGACATCAAGTTCTCGAGGCGAATCCGCTCTACCTTGTCCTCCCCCTGCACTTCGAGCACCTTCATGCCGAGCAGGACCTCGATGTTGCTCTGTGCCCCGATTTGATCAACCAGATACTGCGACATCTTGGCCTCGAGCGAGTCAGACCGAACCACCATCGTCACTCTGGCAGCGTGCTTGGAGAACATCATTGCGGCCTGCCCGGCGGAGTTGGCGCCACCAATCACGAATACCTCACCACCTGCATAGGTCGCTGCCTCAGACGGCGCGGCTCCGTAGTACACGCCGGCGCCTTCGAAGCGTTCGTAGCCCGGAACGGCGAGCCGGCGCACGGTCATGCCGGTAGCGATGAGGACGGCCCGAGCACGGAGTTCGGCTCCGGTGCTGGTCGTAACCACCTTGGTGCCTTCCTCGATTCGCACGTCGGTCACAGCCGCACTGAGGATCTCGGCACCGAGCCGGGACGCCTGGGTAACGGCACGCCGGGCAAGGTCGCCGCCACTGATGCCCGACGGGAAGCCCAGATAGTTCTCGATGCGGCTGCTGGTCCCCGCCTGGCCACCCGGGGCAGCCTGCTCGATCAGTACGGTGCTCAGTCCTTCGGACGCTCCATAGACCGCGGCCGCGAGACCGGCGGGGCCGCCGCCGGCAATCACCAGGTCGTAGAACGGGCTGTCGGCCTCGGTCTGCAACCCGATCTGCTGGGCAAGGGCGTGGCGATCGGGAGCAACCAGACGGGTCCCGTCCGGCAGCAGGACGATCGGAATCGCCTCATGCTCTCCTGCGCTCAACAACGCTTCTGCCTCGGTGTCCCGTTCGATGTCGAGAAAGCGGTAGGGAAGCTGGTTCCGAGCCAGGAAGTCCTTGATCTCGTAGGTGGTCGGTGACCAGCGGGTCCCGATCACCCGGATTCCGTCGTAAGGGGGTGGCGTGTTAGCCCACCAGTCGTTGAGTAGATCATCGAGGACCGGGAACAGCCTCTCTTCGGGAGGATCCCACGGCTTCATCAGGTAGTGGTCGAGGTCCGCATCGTTGATGGCGCTGATAGCGGCTTCGGTATCTGCGTATGCCGTGAGCAGCACACGTCGGGCATTCGGATAGAGCCGGCGAGTCTCGATCAGTAGATCGGTGCCCTCCATGCCGGGCATTCGTTGGTCGACGAGGAACAGGGCGACCGTGTCCCCTCGCCCCTTGAGCTCCGATGTGGCCGCAACGGCCTCCGACCCGGATCCGACGGCGACAATCCGGTAGTCGGCGGCGTATTTCGAACGCAGGTCGCGTCTGACCGCACCGAGAACCTGTGGGTCGTCATCTACCGCAACGATGACCGGCTTGCTCATTGATCTCCCTCTCCGGGGGGCACGATACCCCGCTGTTTCTCAGCCTGCCGGGGGTGACAGTGGTCGGTACTCGTGTGTCACGCGACCCCCGTCGAGGTTGACAACACGCAACCCGGAAGGGTCGGCGCCCATAGGAACACCAACCGGGCCGGTGGTCACCATCTGGAAGTCGCCGTCGAAGGCGACCGAGTTGCGATGCCAATGGCCGGCAAATGCAGCAGGCACCCGGTGGTGGTGGATCAGGCGGAGGAGTTCGGATCGTCGCTCGAGGGGGAGGTTCCAGTACGAATCCGGTTCGGTCGGCGCCCGGAGGAACAGCGGGTGGTGCCCGAAAACCAGAGCAGTTCCGGGCGAAGTTCTGGAGAGCTCGTATTGGAGGAACTCCATCTGTTGGTCAAGCTCTTCGGGAACCTCCTCGGGATGATCGACCACCACCGTGTTGAGCACAATGAAGCGGTAGCTGCCGAAATCGAAGGCGTAGTAATCCCTGCCGAAGATCTCCCGGTACTTGCTGATGCTGTGCCGGGTGGGGACGACCGTGTCGACCGCGATATCGTGATTGCCCGGCACCCAGTAGAAGGGAATCCCGTCGTCGAGCCGATGGGTGATCCTGAAGACTTCCTCGAGTTGCTCCTGTGACTCGTTGTCATCCACCATGTCGCCGCCGATGACCACGAAGTCGGGCCGGATGCTGTTGGCCATGGTGATCGCCTCGGAGTAGCGATCGGAATCCCACTCAAAGCCGGCGACTTTGGGTACGGCGTCAACGTATATATCGCGTTCGGCGAGTTGGCCGATGGTTGCCTGATCGAGACCGCTCACCGACGCATAGGCACCGAGTTGCATGTCCGCCAGGAAGAGAAACCGCATCCTGTCATCCTTCACGGGGCAGACCCTACCCATCGCATCGCAAACGGGGGACGCCTCTCCTTGTTCTGGCGCCCCCAGAGCTTCCAGCGTTGCAGGTGCCGAAATACCGGCAGGGCCAACGCAAGAACGGAGAGACCCGCGCCCCCAGATCGGGTGAATCGCCCGTGAAATCGGTGGTTTCGGCCCCCTACTGCGATACCCTCATGCTCGAGCGGCCCGCGGTCCACACGGTGGTAGCGATGGGCGGCGGATAGACCCAGAAGAGCGAGGAGAGCGAGATCGCCCCGGGCGGTCTTCTAGCGACATGGACCCAACGATGACGCGTGGCACGGATCCCGTCGCCCGCAACGTGCTCAGCGAACAAGTCAAAGATCGGATCCTGCAATGGATCCTCGAAGGCGAGCTCCAACCGGGCTCCCGGATTGTGGAGACCCGCGTTGCCCGGGAGCTGGGCGTGAGCCAGGCGCCGGTGCGGGAGGCCTTGCGCGACCTGGCGACGCTGGGCGTTGTCGAGATGCAGCCTTACAAGGGCGCCAGGGTCCGCCAGCCCAACAAGCCGGAGCTCATCGAGTCGATGGAGTTGCGCGGCGAGCTCGAGGCTTTGGCGGCTCGCCATGCGGCGAAGAAGATCACACCTGAGTTATTGGAAGAGCTCCAGGAACTCATCACCGAAATGCACGAACTGGCCGAGGTAGGGGACGCACACGG
The DNA here is from genome assembly GCA_947258985.1 of uncultured Acidimicrobiaceae bacterium. Taxonomy (GTDB): domain Bacteria; phylum Actinomycetota; class Acidimicrobiia; order Spongiisociales; family UBA5794; genus JAAETI01. Next base: position 29,923 of record CAMYKI010000005.1, on the reverse strand, counting down.
GCACGCCCTCAACAACACCGCGTTTCACTCGCTCATCGTGCGCGCGGCCGGCAATGCGACGTTGGAGCGGCTGTGGTCGATGCTCGACCCGTATGCCCATACCTACGTGACGGCAGCTTCCTCCGGCGTAGATCTCGTCTGGCTCGGCGACCGTCACGTCGGCATCGTTGAGGCTCTTCAGGCAGGCGATCCGGAAAGGGCTGCCGAAGCCATGAGGGAGCATGCCCGCCAAGCCGGGGACATCGTGATGGCGATGGACGACGACCGCTTCGGGCCAGCCAGTCTGCGCGACTCATGAGCTAGGTCGCCGCTGGAACGAGAAATTCCGGCGGGTAGTCAAGACCCGGATCGCCCCTCCGTCGGCTAGTGGCCGTTGTGTCCATTGCGCGGTGAGACCCAATCGACACCCAACGTCGGGGAGCTCGCGGCGATGCTCAAGCATCAAGATCGGCAACGGTGGCGCCGCCATCCCCATCCGGCTGTGGCTTCACCAGAACGAACTGAGAGACATGTCACGAGCCTGCGTACCACCTTTTGACCTCCCATGCCGGAATCTGGAATGCTGTGGCTACTACCCCAGCCGATGGATCAAACCAGACCCGGCAGTCCAACGCGATAAGGTGCACCGATGGATATTGGACAACACGATCTTTCGGCAGGCGACATCGTCGCAGGAACCTTTCGAGGATGGTTCAACAACTTCGGTCAGGTGTTTCTCGTCAGCCTCCTGTTTACGATTCCCGTCTTCATCGTCAATGCCCTCGTACTGACCAGCCTCCCGGAAGCTCCGGAGGACATCGAGAACCTCGAACTGGGGAACTTCCTGGTGCGCACGCTGGGCGGCAGTTTTGTTTCCATCGTTCTCGGTTTCCTGCTCACTGCGGCTCTGGCGTTTTCCTTTCTGAAGGTATTCCGGAATGAGGTTGTCGAGCCGGCTGACGCGGTGAGCGGAGTGTTCGCCCAATTCGGGGCAATCGCCCTGTTCGCAATCATCGCCGGCTTCCTCACCGCCATCGGGTTCATCTTCTTCATCATCCCCGGACTGATCGCTGTCATCGTGTTCTCGTTGGGCGTTCCGGCGATTATCAACGAACGCATCAGCGCAACTGAGGCCGTCTCCAGGTGTCTGCAGCTCATCTCCGGGAGTTGGGGAGTGGCCATCGGGGTCGTGCTCATCGGATTCGTGATCAACCTCCTCCTCGCTTTCGTTGTGGGCGGTATCTCCGCGCCGGGAGCGCTCAGCTATCCCACGTTCGCCGACTTCAGCATCGCCCGATCGCTGGTTCAGATGGCGGTCTCGGCGCTGGTGGCCCCGCTCATCCCGGCGCTATCGACCGCCCTGTACTTCCAGCTCAAGGGCAGGACGGACGGCTTCCCATCCACCGGGCAAGAACCGCCGCAGCCCTACGTCTGATCCGCGGGTCATTCAGCACTGAGCGCCAACCTCATCGCGAAGTAACTCAGCACGCAGAAGACCACGACCGTACCGCTATTGAGCAACCGCGGCGGAGGTCCGCTGGCAACCCAGGGTTCGCAACCAGCAAATTGACAGCCCCCAACCCAGGGTTCGCAGCGTCACGGTGCGTTACGCTGGGCCAATGTTCGAGGTAAACGTCAGTACCGAAATCGAGGTGGCCGCAGAAACGGCATTTGCGTACCTCTCCGACGTCACAAACAACCCTGAGTGGCAGAGCGGCGTGGAGAAGACCGAATGGACTTCGCCGCGGCCCGGTTGGCTGGGAGAAACCTACGACCAGACCCTTGAATACAAGAACATGGTGATCTCGTATCGCCTCGTCGCTATGGAACCCGGCAGATCCATGGTGGTTGAATCCGGACACGGGGCATCCGTTCCGAACACAGTCACCCGCACCGTGGAGATCCTCAGCGAAGATCGCTGCCGCGCAAGTGTTCACCTAACGGGCAAGCTGCGGGGATGGCAAAAACTTGCGAAGCCACTCGTGACTCGGGCGATCCGACGGTCAATCGAGTCAGACTACCGCCAGCTGAAACGACGGCTCGAGGGCGGAGACGCCGACGCCGGCACCGTAGACGACGACAGCAGCAACGGTGAAAACTGAGGTGAGCTGCCCGCTAGATGGCCGCCGACATTTTGACGACCGTTACCTCTGAGCCTTCTCGAAGAGGTTCCGCTTCGTCCGTCGCGACAAACCCGACGTTCTCGTACAGAGTCCTGGCAGCTTCATTGTCCTCGGTCACCCACAGCTCTGCGCTGGTCGCTCCCGCTTTGCGGGCCCAGGCCACAGCCGCTTCAATCATGCCGCTACCGATGCCTTGCCGACGAGCCTCCGGATCAACCCACATCGAGCCAACATCGAGCAGGTCGGTGTCACTGTCGAGTCGACCGAACAGCATCCCAACCGGATCGGATCCCACCTCCGCTACCAGAAGGAGCCCTCGCGGATGATCCGCCGTATTGCTGATCAGGGCAATCCACCACTCATCGGCTTCCGCTGATTCGCGGGCAAGGTAACCCCGAAACGAGTCCGGGGATTCTTCGACGGCGCGCAGCCGCAGCGAGCGCCACAGTCGCCATTCGTCGCCGCTAATGGGTCTGATTAGGAAGTCCATTAGGTCAGTCTTGCAGGTGAACCTCCACCTCGGCGAGACTTTGTTCATCTCCAAATCGGCCGTGGAGAAGCACATCAACTCGATATTCGCCAAACTGGGGTTGTCTCCCGGCGAGTCGGAGACCCATCGCGGGGTAGCCGCCGTGCTCGCCTTCCTGGGCAACCACGACGTGCCGGTCGACGACGACCGAAACACATAGCGCCCGGCCGGCCGAAGTGCCTCCTACGAGCCGCAGTTCGCGCGCAAGCGGTCGAAGACCGCCGCCACGATGGATCGCTCGTCTGGCGACATCACAGAGAAGTAGTGCTCATGCAGGTCGTCCAAATGAGTCACCAGGGCCTCCGAAACCGTCCGTAGCCCTTCGTCGGTGAGGTGGGCCCACTGGACCCGACGATCGCTTGGACAAGAAGCTCGCTCGACCAGACCCTGATCGATCAGTCTGTCGACCAACCGCGTAACCCCACCCGGCGTGAGCACCATCTGCCCGGCGAGTTCCGACATCGACAGTTGTCTGTCGGGAGAACGACTCAGCCGCATCATCGCCTCGAAGTCCACCAGCGGCAGACCGTGGGTTTCTCGCATCGACGTCTCGACCAACCGAACAAGACGCCGGTTGGCTTCGATAAAGACTCCGAACTCGGCGATTCGGTCGTCGGCAAGCAGATCGGGCGGGGCGAAGGAGTTCATGGAATTTATCTTACCAAGAAATAGTTGACGTGTCAGATATCTGCGTTATCATTATCTGCGCAGTCAGGTAAATCCTCACCAAAGGAAGGAACCTCATGTCAACAACGACACTCCCCATCGCAACCACCTGGACGATCGACCCCGCCCACACGACCGTCGGCTTCAGCGCACGACATCTCATGGCGGCACGGGTGCGCGGCTCGTTCAAGACCCTATCGGGCCACATCAACATCGCCGACCGGCCCGAAGCCTCGAGTGTTTCGGTAACCATCGACGCCAGCTCGGTCGACACCGGTACCGCCGACCGCGACAACCATCTCCGCTCCCCCGACTTCCTCGACATCGAGAACTTCCCAAGCATGGAATTCGCCTCAACGACGGTGCGGCCCGCCGGCAACAGCTACGAAGTCGACGGCAACCTGACCATCAAGGGCATGTCCCAGCCGGTGACCCTCCAGATGCAATACCTCGGCGTGATGGCGGATCCCTGGGGCTATGAGAAGGCACTCTTCACCGCCACAGCTGAGATCAATCGTGAGGATTTCGGGCTGACCTGGAACGCACCGCTGGAGGCCGGTGGTTGGCTGGTCGGCAAGAAGGTTGAGATCGAGATCGAAGCACAGGCCGCCGTATCCTGACTAGCGGACCGAAGCCGTCCCGGGTGAGGTCCCGGGGCGGTGTAGGAAGGATTGATCATGAATGGCATCAGACGCCTCAACCACGCCGTCCTGTTCGTCTCCGACCTGGATCGCGCCCTCGATTTCTATACCAAAACGCTTGGCTTCAAGGTGCTCTCCCGGGAGACCCGGATGAACGCGGCCTTCCTCCGGACGGCAGAGTCGACCAATCATCATGACCTGGGCCTCTTCGGCCTTGGTGCCCAAGCAGCCCCGCGAAAGCCCGCCCAGGTCGGCCTGTACCACCTGGCCTGGCAGGTCGACACAATCGACGATCTCGCCGCAATGCGAGGAACACTGCTGGATGCCGGCGCATTGACGGGCGAGTCATCGCATGGAGCCACACTCAGCCTCTACGGAGTCGATCCGGACGGGAACGAGTTCGAGATCATGTGGATGCTGCCCCTCTCAGATTGGGGCGAGTACGCAGAGAGGGCAGTCGTCGAGCGTCTTGATCTCGAAGCCGAGATCGAGCAGTGGTCAGGGGTGAGGACTGCCCACGAGGCGATGCCCCCAACCCCGTCAGTGACGCGAGAGGATCGACATACGAACGGAGGCCATCATGCCTGACATGGAACTCGGACTAACCAGCTTTGCCGAGACACACGCAGAACCCACAACCGGCGAACCGATCTCGCATGGAGAGCGGCTGCGCAACGTGGTTGCCGAAGTGGAACTGGCCGAGCAGGTTGGCCTGGACGTTTACGGACTTGGGGAACACCACCGGGTCGATATGGCGGCATCGGCAGTGGCGGTCACCCTGGGCGCAGCCGCGGCTCGCACCAAACGGATCCGCCTCAGCTCGGCCGTCGTCGTCCTCAGTTCGGCCGACCCGGTACGGACCTATCAGGATTTTGCCACTTTGGATCTGCTCTCCGAAGGTCGGGCCGAACTGCTCGTAGGTCGGGGGTCGTTCGTTGAGTCGTTCCCGCTGTTCGGATACTCGCTGTCGGATTACGACGCCCTATTCACGGAGAAGTTGGAACTGCTTCTTGCCATTCGAGACAGTGAACGGGTCACCTGGGAGGGCAAGTTCCGGGCGCCGATCAGCGACCAGGCCATCTACCCGAGGTCCCAACAGGATCCCCTTCCGGTGTGGATCGGCGTCGGGGGCACACCGGCGTCAATGGTTCGTGCCGGCAATCTGGGGCTTCCGGTGGCGCTGGCGATCATCGGCGGCGAACCCGCACGATTCCGCCCCCTTGTCGATCTGTATCGACGCTCGCTGCAGGAAGCCGGCCACGATCCAGACGACTTCCCGCTTGCCGTGCACGGCCTCGGGCACATCGCAGATGACGGTGCCGAGGCCGTGGAGACCATCCAGCCGGGCTTCACCGCCACAATGAACAAGATCGGACGCGAGCGCGGCTGGCCACCGCTCACTCCCGAGCAGTTCGACTGGATGGCGGGACCGGACGGATCACTTGTCGTTGGCGATTCCAAAACCGTCGCCACCAAGGTCCTGCAGTGGCGGGAAGTCCTCGGAATCGAACGCTTCATGCTTCATACCAGCGCCGGAAGCATTCCTCACGCGCAGACCATGCGGTCGATCGAGCTGCTAGGAACAGAGGTGTCACAAATAGTACGCGGCAGATAGAGGGAGAAATCGATGACCAACGGCTGCTCACACATACCGGAGGATCTCGCCCCGCCGACCGTTACCGCCGACGGCTGCGAGGACTGCCTAGCCGCCGGCAATAGGGACTGGGTCCACCTGCGATTCTGTCAGATCTGCGGCCGTGTCGGCTGCTGCGACAACTCGCCCGGTAGGCACGCAACAGCTCACTTCAACAGTGATGGGCATGCCCTCCTCAGATCGTTCGAGCCCGGCGAGGAGTGGTGGTGGTGCTACGTCGACGAGATCGGGTTTGAGATCCCCGGTGCACCACCTACGCCCTCGTACTGAGGCGTCCTACCGTTCGTCCTGGTTGCCGTAGAAGTAGCTGTCGGCGCCGACAAGCACGTCGACGTCCTCGGAAGTACCGTCCTCGAGGTGGACCGTCAGACCGTCGGGCGTCTCCTCAAAGAACTCCATCTGGGCACCGTCTCGATACCAATCGATATCGCAGGGTGGGTCCGGGATCTACGCTGGAGCCATGACAACGACCTTTGTACCGGATGACTTCATTGCCCCTCCCCACCTCGACGGTCCCGGTTTTCGGCTTGAGCCCCTCGGGGCGGCACATAACGATCGGGACTACGAGGCCTGGACGTCGAGCATGGATCACATCCGGGCGACACCCGGTTTCGAAGATTGGGATTGGCCTCACGAGATGAGCCGCGAAGAGAATCTCGCGGACCTGGAGGGTCACGCTCGGGACTTCGTTAATCGCACCGGGTTCACCTACTCGATCCTCGACGGCGACGAAGTGATCGGCTGTGTCTACATCTACCCGAGCCGCGATGCAGGTCACGATGCGGCGGTTCGCTCCTGGGTGAGAGCGAGCCGGGCGGACCTGGATGAGCCGGTTTGGCGCACGCTGTCCAGATGGATTGAGGATTCGTGGCCGTTTGCGAATCCCTCATACGCCACCCGCTGAGATTCTGGGCCATCGTCACCGGTCAGCTTGGAAGGCGTAATGTTCGTCTGCCAAGGCGTCATTGCGGTAGAGCTTCGACGGGACCCACCCCCGACAGCTGCGGTGTTCAGAGATTCGTAACCCGTTTCGACCACCAGTACGGCCGTCCAGCGACCAGAGTGGGGCCATGAGTCTTCGCCTGCTCCAAAGCGTCACCGTCGCCGCGCTGATCTTCTCCGCGTGCGGCGGCGCCGACCCCTCCGGCGTCCCTGAACCTGCGGCCGAGGGCCTGGAGGCCACTTCGCTCCCCTCGACCACGGAAGAGCCATCGTCCACCACGACTTCGGTGCCGCCGATGCTCGGCAACCCCCTACCCCTGACAAACATCGATGGCTGGCTTCAGACAGACATCGGCAGCCTCGACGATCTGCGGGGACAGGTGGTGATTGTGCAGTTCTGGACGTTCGGGTGCATCAACTGCAAGAGAACACTCCCGTATCTGCAGGATATCTACGCCGAATACAAGGACTCGGGGTTGGAAATCGTGGGAGTTCACTCCCCGGAGTTCACATACGAGGAGGACCCTGAAGCCATCCAGACGGCGGCCTCTGAGCTCGGTGTCACCTGGCCGATCGCCCTCGACACCAGGCAGCACAGCTTCTTCTCGTGGCAGGGGAATCGCGGATACTGGCCCCGTACCTATGTACTCGATCGCGACGGCCTCATCCGCTTCGACCACATCGGCGAGGGCATGTATGAGGAGTTGGAGCAGACCGTGGAGGCTCTGCTGGCCGAGTAGCGACGGGTGAGGGGATCGGTCGAGCCTTGAAGGTCACTCGTGGCCCATCGCTTCCGGCGTAGATCCTGCCGGAACGCCCGGCACCAGTTACGCAAGAAGCGGGAGAGGGAGCGGAAGGACCGCGGCGGTTCTAGCGGCCCGATCTGGTGTGTTCGAGGAAGGCGGTTACGCCGTCGATCATGCGGGCGGCCCGGTAGGAGTAGAAGAGGTCAAAGACGTGCTGAGCTCCCGGAAACTCCATGTAGACAACCTGTGACTCGGAGACCTCCTCGAGCCGGGTAACAAAGGCGCGGGCCTCGACAACGGGAGCAAGGGTGTCCTTCTCTCCCTGGACGACAAGAAAGGGCGGTGCGTCGGCTCCGACGAGGTCTATCGGCGATCCGTCTCGATACTTCTCCGGCTCCTCAGCAAGGAACGCCTTCATTACGACCGGCTCCATGATCATCGAGACGAACCGGTCGCTCTGGGCACCGAGCCGATTGGTCAGGTCCGTGATCCCGTAGATGGGCACAGCTGCCTGTACCGAGGTATCTGCAGCTTCGTCGGGCGGCTGATAGCGCTCGTCGTCGACGGTGAGCGCAACCAACGAGGCGAGATGCCCTCCCGCAGAGCCTCCGGAGACGGCAACGAACGAAGGGTCGCCTCCGTATTCGTCGGCGTGTTCCTTGATCCAGATCAGGGCAGCCTTGGCATCGATCAGATGATCAGGGAAGGTGGCGCCGGGACTCAGCCGGTAGTTCGCCGTGAAACAGACCCAGCCGTTTCTTGCGAGGTGGTGCAACATCGGAAGGCCCTGCTCGAACTTGTCGCCAACCACCCACGCACCGCCGTGCAGATACAAGAGAACGGGTCGATTCTCGGTCGGCTTGCGCGATCGATATACGTCCAACCTCAGAACGCTGCCGGCCACGCGGGAGAACTCGACGTTCTTGATCTTCTCGACCCCTCTGCCGGGGAAGGGAAGGCCGACCAGGACGCGCCAGAAGGGAACCCGGTTGCCGCTCGCCGGGATGCCTGCGGCGTCGAGAGATCGAGCCACTACCTGCAACGACCCCCGGCTACGGCTGAACAGCACAATGGATCCAACCCAGGAGATGGCCAGGAGCACGAGTCCGATCTGGCCCACGACGTAGCCCAGACCACCGAACATGGCCAGTATCGCGACGGCCGCCAGCTCCAGCAGGATCAACTGCGCCGGCAACTCGATCACAACCAGCGACCACACCAGACTTGGCAGCAGAAACCAATCCCAGCGGACAGGCCGAAAAGCGTTGACGACGGCCGCTGCCGAGACGGCTCCAATAATCAGAATGAGGATCGCCCAGAGCATGCTTCTCCGACGTTGTCTGGCCGCGGAGAAGTGTAACGGGGGTAATGCGGGCTCCCGGATACGGGCTTCACATGCGGGCCTCGTACCGTTGTGGAGACTCGCTCGACAACGGCGGTGTCAAGTCGCGGTGCATCAAGGAGATACCAAGTGGCACTACCAGCAGAATGGTATTCCGACCCGAGCGGTCGCTACCAATACCGCCAAGAATGCCCGTCACCCCCAGGGTGGCGGGCATTTTCGCGTCTGCGCTCGAAGCTTGGCTAGGACACATCCTCGGAACAGCGCAGCACGGCAGCAATGGCGCGGTCCACATCGCTCTCATCGGTTGCCCAATCCGCCACCGAGATCCGCATATACCGGCGGCCTTGCCAGGTGGTGCCGCTGAAGAACGCTGTGCCGTCCTCCTGGATCGCGGCCAGCAGCCGGTCGGTGTAGCCGTCGTCATCGCCGTTCGGCGCGTGCCACCGAATGAGCACCTGGTTGAAGACAACGTCGTTGACGATCTCGACCCGGTCGCTTGCGGCCAGGCCTTCCGCAAAGCGGCGAGCTGCTCGACAGGTCCCGGCGATCATGTCGTCCACGCCGGAACGCCCCAGCGAACGCAGCGTCGCATACACCCCGAGTCCCCTTGCCCGCCTCGAGAAATCCGGGTTCCAGTCCATCTGGTCACGTACGCCGCCGTCGCCCTGAACCAGGTAGGCGGCCTGAATACTCATCGCCGCCCGGTGCGCTGCCGAGTGCTTGCAGACCGCCAGTCCGGAGTCGTACCCGACATTCAACATCTTGTGTCCGTCGGTCGACCATGAGTCCAGCCGTTTGAGCCCTTCGGTGAGATGTCGCAGCGATCGAGAGGCTCGCGCCCACAGCCCAAAGGCCCCATCAACGTGTACCCACGTCGGGTTGCCGCGGGTGCGGTGCTGATCGGCCGCATCGGCAACAGCGTGGTAGTCGTCGAATGATCCGAAATTGATGTTGCCCGCTTCAACGCAGATGATCGTCGGTCCCGACAAGCCCTCCAATGTCCTTCGTAGAGCCTCAGGATCGATGCGCGATTGTGCGTCGGACGGGATCTCGATGGCACTTGAGTCGCCGAGACCGAGATGACGCAGCGCTCGCGGGACGGTGGAATGACGCTCCGTCTTCACCACGACATTGATCCTCGGCGCTCCCTGGAGGCCATCGGCCTCAACATTCCATCCGCTCCGCCGCAGAACGTCATGCCGGGCGGCAGCGAGACAGGTGAAGTTGGCCATCTGGCCACCGGTCACGAAACCAACGGAAGCATCAGCGGGAAGATCGAGAACGTCGAGAAGCCAACCGGCCGCTACCTCCTCGGCGACGGCAACACCGGGCGCAACCGCATACAGCCCGGCGTTCTGGTCCCAGGTGGCGGCCAGCAACTCGGCGCCGTAGGCGGCGGGGTGGAGACCCCCGATGACGAACCCGAAGTAGCGGCCTGAAGCGTGTGCGGTCACATACGGCTCCAAATCCCGAGCGAGATCGGCAACCACCTCGGCGGGATCAACTCCGTCATCGGACAGCGCACCGCCGACCACCCCTCGAATCTCATCCGGCTCCGTGGGCCGATACACAGCACGTTCCGGCAAAGATGCGAGGTAGTCAGATGCGGGCTCCATCGCCGCCTCGACTACTCGCTCCCAGTCTGACTTCTTCACGATCACTCCTCGAGGTCCCAGAGGCCCAAGACCGTGAGAGGACCCTAGAGAAGCGAGTGTCGTCATATCAACAGGCCCATCGAACGGCAGCAGCGTCTTGGCCATTAGCAAAATATCCCGATACAGCGACCGAATCACATCAATATCCTGGGATAAGCGACCACCACACCCGTCAACGTGAGGGTTAACACACCACCGGTCGGGGATATCACCCTGACCACCGTGGCCGGCAATGCCAGACAACCCGCGCCGCCCGACCGGCTGGACGTCGCTACTCGCCTCATGGGATGGATCGAACCCTGGGACCCGAGCGGGTCCGGGTCCAAAATCAGCCGTAGAGGCTTCTCATCATCCATCCGGCCACAGCGGCCACCACAAGATGCCCCACCGTCCAGACCATTAGCACCAGGGCCATACGGTCGACAAGGGCGTGGTCGCTGTCGATGAAGACGAACAGAACGAAGAAGGGGACGAACCATGAACCAACTACGAGGGCCACAAAACCGCCGAACCAGATGCTCCAGACCTCGCCGGGACGACGCTTGGGCTCGGTGCGGTACGCCCGAAACACGAGAACCCCGGTAGCGATGGAAATGGTGCCCAGAACCACTGCGGCGACCCCACCGAAGCCGGAAACGCTCACCGAGCCCATACTGCCGGCCTGCGCTCCGTATACGATGGCGGCCGTCGGCAGCATGACCACAACGAATGTGACAACGGCAGCCATCACCCCCTGCCACAACGCGGAACGACGGCTCGTGCTCACGGAACCACCTCCCCCGACGTGTTCAACGTGACCTGGTCGAACACCGTGCCGGTCTTGTCGATCGCCTGCAGATGCAGCCGATCTCCATCAACGTCGGCAATCATGAACTGCAAGACTTTCGCCGAGGCTGCGGTGAACTCGCTGCGGCCCACATCACTCAACTTGGCGCCGGCCCCGGTGACCACATAGGTCACCCCGCTCTGAGGAACCGTGCGCTCATAGGTGTGGTCGTGGCCGGTAAGCACGAGTTGCACCCCATGTTCGATGAACAGCGGCTCCACGGCGGCGCGCAGTTCGAGGTTGGAGCCCCGCTTGGCACTGGAGGAGTATGGGGCATGATGCATCACCGCGATCTTCCAAGTTGCAGTCGATTCATCGAGAACCTCGTCCAACCAGGCCAGCTGCTCACCTGAGCGATCCCCGGTCACCAAGGGGGTAGCGCTGTCGAGGAAGAAGAAGTCGACCGGCCCGTAGGGAATCACCCTGTAGGTATTCGAATAGCCGAGCTTCTCCAGCCGCGACTCAATCCACTGCAGCGTCTCTTCGCTCTGGCCCTCGGTCAACTCGTGGTTGCCGAGGGCAACCTCGAAGCGGACGCCGGCGTCGAGCAGAGACTTGTACGGCTCGAGCCAAACATCCTCCCATCGGTCGAGAATGCTCCCGCGGTATGAGACATCGCCGACGTGGGCCACCAGGCCGTAGGGGGTTGTCTTGTAGGCGTCGACCATTGCCTGGGCCACATCCATCTGATTGCGACCGCCGGTGCCGGTGTCGCCGACCGCGGCAAAGACCACCGCATCATCCGCAATGGTCCATGCCTCCGGCTGCAGAACGTCCGTAGGTGACGTCCCCGGCAAGAAATCCTCGGTCCACCGGACATAGTTCCAGCCCGCTGCCCAGAGCACGACACCGGCAAGCGCTAGGCCTAAGACACCTCCAACGATCCGGATGGTCTCACGTCTCGTGAAGGCCGGTTGTTCGCTGTCCACAGGAACCACCTCGCCGCGCTGCAATCGACTCGACCAACGCTAGCAATTCTCTCCGGCCAACCCCTTGCTCGTCCGCAGGACCGCAACCACCCCGGCATCGCTGGTCGGCCTGGTTGCGAGCTCACCAAACCGAATTCGTGAAGAAGGGACCCGAAGAGAACGTCTGAATGTGGCAACCAGCCTGGTCTGCAGCCGAGTCCGGTTCGCTCGGTTCGCCTACACCTTCAGCGCAACTACCTACGAAGCGAGAAGGCGTCTGCCTACCCCCACGGCAACGAGCCGCCGGCAGGACGTCGCTTTGCTGATCGGGAAGAGGAACGGTTGCGACCGTCGATCAGACCGGAGCCACACTGGCCGCGGCTTCATCCGCCATAACGGCAAGCCGGTCCAGAGACTGCTGGTAGTCGTCGCGCATCGGATCGAACATCTGGGCAAGCACCTCTTCGGGCGCATCCTCTCCCGTCTCGGTCATGAACAGCGGAGCGGAGTAGCTGACCACGCGGGTTCCTGCACCGCTGGGAATCACGTAATCCGTGTACCTCAGGCCCATGCCGCCACCGACGGGTAAGACGACCGTGATGTAGTCGACGGTCTTCATATCGAGCACTGTGAAGATGGCGATGTCGTTGTCCTCGCCGTGGGCACAGTGGTATTCGGAGCCGGGACCGATTCTTCCTCGCGCGTCCTCCACAACTGAATTGTCATTGGCGCCCAGCCACATGGTTCGGCGTGCCGGATTCACCAGCTGATCCCAAACGACCGCAGGTGGCGCCTGGGTATGGGCGCTAACCGTTATCCACGCCTCCCGCTGCAGCACCTTGTTCTCATTCTGCTGACGCATGAACGCCCACACGTCCGGCAGCGACGATACGTATCCTTTGACTTCGCCGACGTGCTCGTACTCCTCAGTGTGCTCGATCCACCCGGCGACGATGCCCTGGACATCGAGATCGTCCACACACTGCTGGGTAACGATCATGTAGTCGGCGATACCGGTCTTCTCGATGATCGTGTTCTTCGTCAAGCGGTGCGCCATCACGACATCAGCGCCCGACAACGTTTCCTGGCCGCCGATGTTGGCCACCGCAAATTCTCCGCAGTGCATGACGATCTTCAGGCCGAGGGCGTTGATGTTCACGCAGGCGTTGCAGTTGCACGAAGTGTTCAGCACCATCGTTTCGAGCGAACTGGCGAACGCGCAGTACAGCAACTCGACCGACTCCAGAACCGTCTGGCCACTCATGCCTTCGGGCATTACGCCGTACATGAAGACAGCGTCACCCTCGATCCGCGACACAGTCAGCGGCGCCTGGATGGCTCCGACTATCGAGTTGAGCAGCTCGCCGATGATGCCGTTGGCATGTTCCAGCTCGCTGGTCGTCAGGAACTGGGTGTACCCGGATATGTCTGCAATTACTAGATGACCCTGCATTGAAGCTCTCCCGCTGCAGACACTATCAGCGCTGATCTCGGCCTGTGAACGACGCCGCAGGTTGCCCCAGCGCCATTACGATGCCTCAGACGGAGAGAAAGCATGGATCAACACAATGGAGCCAGGATCGGTCTTCTGGCCATCGCCGCAATCGGTTTCGTCGCCATCCTCGGTGTGGCGCTGACAGCGGGTGGTGATCTCGAGGGAGAGAACTGGGTTGTCGAAGAACTCACAATCGATGGCAACACGACCGGCCCCGTGGCCGGTACCGCACTGACAGCGCTGTTCGACGATGGATCGGTGGGCGGCAGCGCCGGCTGCAACAGCTACTTTGCCGACTACCAGGTCGATGGAGGTTCGATCACCATCGGACCGGCCGGTTCAACCCTCGCATTCTGCGCGGAACCGGACGGGACTATGGATCAGGAGGTCGCCTACCTCACCCTGCTGAGCTCAGTGGATAGCTTTGCTCGTGACGGGGACCGCATGACCCTCAGCAGCAGCGGAGAGGTCGTACTCAGATACACCGCCACAGATGTGGAGTAGTTTCGAACTAGTGAAACGAGTGGAGAGATGAGCGGAAGCAACGCAGGCGCTGCCGGCGGTGGCGCCATCTACAGCCTGGGGATCTTCGGAGCATTTGTCTACTACTGGCAACAGGCCGATGGGTTCTGGGAGCACATTCTGTCGTTCATCCAGGGTCTCTTCTGGCCGGCATGGATGGTGTACGAGGTCTTGGCCGCACTGGGCAGCTGAACACACCGGATTACAGCCGAACCCCCGGATCCCGGAGTTCTCGCCCCCAGAATGCGGGACTATCGTTTGCGGAGGCCCTGCAAGGAGGCATCAATGCAGGTGACTCTGCGTTCCCGGTCCGCGGGATGGTTGTTCCTGGCCGGGTGGCTCGGCCTTTCTCTGATGACGGCCTGTTCCGGGACCGCGACCGATCCCGCCCCAACAGCAACCACGATGATGACGACGACGTCGACAGCGCCGCCAACAACCACAAGCTCGACAACCACGACCCAGCCTGAGGCCACGACAACAACAACGACGACCACAACCACGACCACGACGCCTGCCGCTTCCACCACCGCCCCTTCCTCAATCCCGGACCGATCGATCGTGGTTCCCCAGGCCGAGCCTGCAACCATCGACGGAATCATCAGCCAGGGTGAGTGGGACCAGGCGGCCACCGTCACTCTGTCAAACGGCGACGTTGCCTACTGGCAGTACGATGTTGCGACCCTCTACGTGGCGCTCGACGGCAGCGAGTTGGGAGCCGTCAACCTGGTCATCGCAACCGATGAAGAGTTGTGGATCTTGCACTCTTCGGCAGCGCTCGGCTCATCGCTCTATGTGCCGGGGGATTCCGCATGGCAACAGTCCCACGGCTATACGTGGTGTTGTCGCAACGCCAACGACGACACCGCCCGGTTGGATTTGCTGGAGAGCGAAGGGTGGCAAGCGAACATCGGATTCACCGGTGACGTCGGAGTTGTCGAATACCAGGTGGAAATCCCGTGGGGATTCGCCACGGCCGCCCTGATCTACCACACAGCGGACCGCGATTCTTTCTATTGGCCGACGGACCTCGGGGACGACGCCACTGACCAGATCACCAACAATCGCTGGACCGATCCGGCGCTAGATCCTATCGAGTGGTGGATGATCGTGCCCGGCTAGGAGCCTGCTCCGGCGAGCCTCCACCGCCTTTGCCCAACTATCTCCTAGCTATCCAGTTTCCCCTGCACGATCTCGAGGATCCGGGCTTCGCGCTGAACGGCCTCCTGCTGGATCGACGCTCCTCTGTCGAGATACCCGGCTGCGGCGTCCCGATCCACCAGGTCACCGACGTTGATCTGTACGTTGAGGTATGCCCCCATCACCGCGGACCGGGCGCAGAATGCCCCGACACCCGCGTCCGAAACTGACGCAGGGTTCCCGTGCTCGGCCATAGCCTCGATGACGTCCATAGAGTCCAACGCGACTTCCATCACACGCAGCGGAACTTCGATCGCACCCCGGGTCGCAGCCTGAATCGCCTCTTCGCGGACAGCAAGCTCTTCCTCTGTCCCGCGGGGCAAGCCGAACGCCGCCATCATCCCGTTGAAGGCATCGGTGTCGCGGTCGATGAGCGAAAGCAACTCGGCATGACAGGTCTTGCCCTTATCCGCCCAATCGGAGAACTCCTCCCAACGAGAGTCCCAGCCCCGCTTGTGCGACGAGAGGTTCGCCACCATCGTCGCCAGCGCCGCACCGAAGGCGCCGATTGCCGCCGCCACCGACCCGCCGCCCGGAGCAACGGATTCCGACGCGGTCTCTTCGGTGAACTCCTTGACGCTCATGTCGCCAAGCCGATCATCGCGGTCGTCGATGGCGTACTCGATGATCTTCTGCTTGGGATCGAATGGACCCAACTCATCGAGTCCCATTGACTTGACTGCAATCTTGATCAGTTCGGCATCTGACACACCGGTCGACCGCCGCTGTTTGCGTAGGTAGTGACGACCCGCCTCGAGCATCGCGGTGAGCGGGATCAGACCCACCAGTTCGGAGCCGGTGGCGCGAATCCCCCGGGCGTCCGCCTTCCGAGCAACCTCATCAAAGGCGACGTAGATCGGAGTAATCGAAATGTTGGTGAGGTTCATCGAGATCTGGCAGATCCCATACTCTTCGATAAACCAGCCGATGCCTTTGACCGCCTTCAGCGACCCGGGGATGTAGACCTTCTCTCCGTTCTCGTCGTAGACGAGATCACCGACGATGGGATCGCCGGTGCGCTTGGGTCGGCCTCGCTCGCGGACGTCGAACGCAACCGAGTTGGCACGGCGTTTTGAGGTGGTATTCAGGTTCACGTTGTAGGCAACGAGGAAGTCGCGTGCTCCCACCGCCGTTGCCCCGGACTTGGGGTTGAACGTCGCCGGTCCGAAGTCAGGTTGCCACGACGGGTCTTCCAGCTTCGCAGCCAGGCCCTCGTACTCGCCCTCGCGCACCACCGCGAGGTTGCGACGCTCTGGCGAGGTGGCCGCGTTCTCGTAGCAGTAGATAGTTAGTCCCAGCTCGTCACCGAGCCGCTGGGCCAACCGGCGGGCGTACTCAACCGTCTCCTCCATGGTGACTCCGGCAACGGGAACGAGTGGGCACACATCGGTGGCCCCAAAACGAGGGTGCTCACCGCTATGCCCGGCCATATCAATCAAGTCCCTGCCGACGCTGATAGTCCGCACGGCCACCTCGATGACGGCCTCGGGCTCACCAACGAAGGTCACGACGGTGCGGTTGGTGGCGTGGCCCGGATCGACATCCAGTAGCTTGACGCCCTCGACGGTCTCGATCTCCGCAGTAATGGCCGTGATCACTGAGTCGTCGCGACCCTCACTGAAGTTGGGTACACAGGAGATGAGCTTCTGCAATTCTTCCTCCTCGCTACATGACCGATTGAAGCAGCCGCCACGACGACGCTACCCGACTCCTGACGATGCCGACCTCAGCCCAGCTCCACCGAGATGCCGTCGTACAGCGAGTCGTAGTAGAAGCCATCCTCTGCGTAATCGGGATTCCAGTCCCTGACTCCGTCTGCACTCTCCCTGTAGATATACGGAGAAACATGAAGCCGCTCGCGGTGGTAGCGGCCGTCTGCCCCTGCCGGAATCTCGGTCCCCGTGCCGTAGAGCATCAGGCCGCCGTCTGCGTTGACCTCGTGTTGCGGGCTGACATCCCGGTACTCGTGACTCACATTCATGAGCTTGTGCCCGAGTTCGTGAGCGATCGTCTTCCACGAGTCCTTGCTCTTGACCAGATCCGTGATTGTGATCAAACCGCGCAGGTGACGCGGCATCGTCGAGCCGTACATGTAGCCGGGGAACGAAAGCCCGCCGGTCGAGATCGTCTTCGGTTGCCAGGTTCTGAAGTCCAACTCCTCGTAGAACGTCATGAACACGTCCTGCAACACGACCAGATGGACGACCCGATCATTGCCCGGGGTGTTTCCAACAATCGTCTCGAATGCTTCCAGGGCGTCTGATGACAGCCGCGAAGGGCGGCGCTGTGCCCCTCTGTACATGTTCACGAACCTGAGGCTCGGCAACTCCTCCGAAGAGACCGTCGAGTCGATGGCAAAGTGCCGGGGGTCGAGTTCACCTGTGGTGAATGAGACGAGCTTGAGTTGCACCCCAACCGCGCCAAAGATCTCCTTGGCCTTGCCAAACCCATGCTCGATAAGGTCAACGTTCACCTTCTCATGGTGCGGTGCATCGAGGTTCGACGGGTAGTAGATGGCGACATCCACCGTCGGATCCCCGGCGACGAGATCGCTGTTGATCTCGTCGATGTCGATGCTCGGAACCGGCACCCAGGCTGCAGCTTTGTCGTTCATGCTTCACCTCCGGAAACGCCTGGATCCCGGCCGGCGACCTTGCGGGCGTAGACCCTGGCGGGGTGATCGGAGGACAGATCCTCGTAGTAGAAGGGCATTCCTTTGGCGGCATCCTTGGCCATCTCGTCTCGAGCCCAAGAGATCCCCGAAACCATCTCCTCATAAGACTCGTTGCCCGACTTCACAATGAGGATCGAGGCGTCTTCGCCAAACGGGGTCTCAAAGCCGGTTGGCACGCCACCAGGGACGTGGAAGAGATCGTTGGGTCCAATCACGGTCCTCACCTCCTTGCCGTCCTCAATGGTGCAAAAGACCCAGCGACCGGAAATGGTGTAGATGATGCTCTCGGTCTCATGCGGATGTGCCTCGCAGTACTGGCCCGCATGCATGACGATCAGGTGCGAGCGGATTGTCACCCCGCTCAGCAACGGCATCATCGTGCCCTCGACCGTCTTGATCCCAGGCTGGGCATGGACGTCGTGAAGGACGCGGCAGTCGCCGATTGGTTCGAGATTGTTGGGGGTCAAGCCCGGCGCCGGCTCTGTCATAGCTGCTTCCTTTCCGATGGCGTAGATCGGTCGTGTCAAAGTCTTGGGTTGATACGTTCTTCCATGGCGAACGCAATGAGGGCGAAGCCGAGCGAGGCAGCCATGATCATCAACCCCGGCGGGAGCACCCACCACTTCCAGGCGGGGGTGAGAAAGGCGCCTCGTGCTTGCGCCCAAAACAGGATCGAGCCCCAACTCTTCTGCAGAGGATCACCCAGACCGAGGAAGCTGAGTGCCGCTTCGAGGAGGATCGCCGTCGACACGGCTCTCACGAACGCTCCCGTCGCAAGGAGGGCCGTCCGCGGCAGCACATGCCTGAGGATCGCCCACCGGTCCGGAGCGCCCATGGTGCGAGCGGCGAGGACGTACTCTCGAGAGCGGAGCGACAGAACCTGAGAACGGATTACGCGCGACGGCCCCGCCCAGATGAGCACGCCGATCACGACAATCGTGTTGAGCAAACTACGGCCGAGATATGCGGCGAGCACGATCAGCAGCGGCAGGAACGGGAGGATGAGCAGGACGTCCACACCCTGCATCAGGATTCGCCCGAGTCGTTTCGGGTAGTAACCCGCCAGGACGCCAACTGTTGTCCCCAGGATGAGTGCGACGACTGCGGCGACAATCCCGACGGTGAGAGATACGCGGGCACCAAAAATGAGCTCCGAGAGGAGATCCTGACCGACGTCGTTGGTGCCGAGGAGGTGTTCGGAGCTCGGCGACTGGAAGGGTAGACCGACCCGCTCCGCCGGGTCGTATGGCGCCAACCAGGGGGCGGCAATCGCCATGAACAGCAGCGATGCAACCATCGCTCCGCCGAGAATCCCGAGCCGGTTGGCCAGCCGCGGCGCCTTCCTCTTGCGCTCCTTGGGTTCCGAAGGTGCTGTCGCCGCCGGGCGAACGTCGACGCTCATCGCACACGCATCCTCGGATCGAGAATCGGATACATCATGTCCGCGAAGAGGTTGGCAACGAGGACCGCCACGGTGAATACCAGGAACGCGGCCTGCATGACCGGGTAGTCCCTACCCGAGACGGACTCGAAGATGAGGCGCCCCAGACCGGGGTAGGAGAACACGGTCTCGATGATGACCGACCCACCGAATGCGAAAGCGAAGCGGATGGCGAGGAACGTGACAACGGGGGCAATGGCGTTCCTCGCAACATGACCAAAAAGGACGCGACGCTCCGAGGCGCCTTTTGACCGTGCGGTTCGAATGAAGTCGGATCCCAGCACCTCGAGCATCGCATATCTCATCGTTAGATACGCCCCCGGTATCGAGAGGATCGTCAGCGTGATGATGGGCAGGATGGCGTGCTCGAGAATGTCTCTGACGCGCTCCCAGCCGACATAGCCCGATGCGGGAGTTTCAGCCCCAAATGACGGCAGCCACCCGAGCTGGACGGCAAAGATGGAAATCAAGAGCATGCCCAACCAGAACGACGGGAGCGACTGCAGAGAGATCATGCTCGTGAGCAGGGAGAGATCTGTCTTCTTGCCTCGTCGCCACGCCGAGAACCCGCCGAGGATGATGCCGACGACCGAAGCGATCATGAGCGATCCGACAGTGATGAGCAGAGTCCACGGCAGCCGTTCCCCGATCATTTCTGCGATGGACCGGCCCGATCGGTACGAGTAGCCGAGGTCGAACGTCAGTACGGACTTCCAGTAGTCGAAAAACTGAGCCAGCAGCGGTTCATTCAGCCCGACTTGCTCCATCAATTCCGCCCGTTCGGCCGGGGTCATCAAACCCACGTCGACACCGGCAATGAGCGCCAGCGGATTCCCCGGCATGAGCCGGGGAAGGAAGAAGTTCAGGCTTACCGCAATCGCAAACACGAGTAGATACCGGTTCACGTTCCGGAGGCCTCGTCTCAGCATGCGGTGTCCTGCTTCGGGGTCGGTGGGGAGGCGGCATGCGCCTCCCCACCGACCTGGTTTCTACGTTTACGGGCGTGCACTCGGCGGAAGCAGCGAGACCTTGCTCACGATGCCCTGACCTGCGATGAACTCCCAATCGGCGTACACCTCGGAGTTGTACACGTAGGCGCCATCTGGATAGGCCAGCATGATGAAGGGCACCTGCTCGGCGATCAGCACCTGGAGCTCGCTGATCATCTCGGCGGCTACCGCCGGATCGGCCTCGACCTGCAACGCCGCCGAGATTGCATCGGCCTCGTCGTTGGCGAAACCGGTGAGGTTCAGGAACCCGATTCCGGGGTCACTGTTGACCAGTTCGGCGATGCGAATCGTGTTCGCCTGGATCGGTGCGGACCATCCCCAGGTCGCCATTTCGTAGTTGCGACCGTTGGCAATGTCGAAGCCGGGCCAAACCGCTTCCTCCCAGGTAGCCGTCTCAACGGAGACAACCGTCGCCTGGATGCCAATCGCCGCGAGCATCTCCGCCGTAAGCTCGGCAATACGAAGGCGCAACGAGTCGCTCGAGTTGGTTATGTACTCAAACGCCATCGGGTTTCCGTCGAACTCGCGGATACCGTCGCCATCGGAGTCTGCATAGCCGGCGTCATCGAGCAGCGCGTTGGCCGCAGCGACGTCGTGCATCGGCACGACCGCCGGGTTGTATACGGTCTTGCCGGGGTGAACCCACCCGGGGCTACCGACTGTCGCCGATCCGAGATAGACCGTGTCGACGATGTCCTGACCGTCTATCGCCAGCTGAACTGCTTGCCGGACCGCAAGATCGTCGAACGGTCGCTTGCTGACGTCGATGTTGATCATCTGAGTCGTGAACTCTGGTCCCTGGGCAATGTCGAGCGGGTCTTGCGCATCGAGGAGCTCGATCTGCTCCGGGCTGATGCGGTCGAAACCAACATCTACCTCACCAGAGCGGATCGCGGCGAGGGCTCCGGCATCGTCGGCGAAGATCACCACCACGAGCTCATCAACGCTGGGTGCACCCCGGAAGTAGTCGGAGTGGGCTTCGAAGCGATAGAACTGATCCTGCTCGTAGGCGGTCATCTTGAAGGGGCCGGAGCCAACATTCGTCGAAATGTCGAATGTCGCCTCACCCGGGTTCTCGATGCTTTCCCAAACGTGCATTGGCAGAATTGGGATATCGGCAAGGGCAACCAGATCGAAAGCTGGATTCGGAGCGGCGAGGGCAAACACGAGCTCGCCCGCTTCGTTGACCGTGACCGAATCCACACCGCGTAGGTCGCGGGAGAACCGTCCCGTTGCACTTTCGATGAAGTAGTTGAAGGTGAACTCGGCATCGGCGATCGTGAGATCGGTGCCGTCATGCCACTTCACCCCATCTACGAGCGACACGGTGTACTCCGTGAGATCATCGTTGGCGGATACCGACTCGGCGAGCCAGGGTTGCGGTTCGCCCGCAGCGTCGAGCTGCATAAGAGAGTCGTACTGCATCATCAGCAGGTTCCATCCGGGGAATCCGCTCACGTAGGTGTACGGGTTGAGGGTGTCCTCATCCCCCGTTATCGCCGCACGCACGGACACGGGTTCGCTGGTCTCGGCCTGGGTCGTTGTCGTTTCGTCACCACCGCCTGCGGTGGTTGCGGTATCGCCCTCGGCTTGTGTCGTAGCGGTATCACCGCCGGCGGTCGTTGTTGGATCCGAGTCTGAGTCCGAGCACGCCGCGGCGAGCATCGCCAGGCACAGCAGCAGAATCGGAAGAGTCAGTCGTTTTGTCATTGGGGGCTCCTGTCGATGGTCTCTGTAGTTGCGTTTTAGTCTCGGTCTATGTCGATATTGGTATGCGACTGGTCACCATTGCGAAATGACTCGGTCGGGACGTCTCTGCTTCGGTTGAGGTCGGGCGCGGGTTGGACATCGAGGGGACTATCAACAAGATGACAAGAGACCCATCTTCCCGCCCCGATCTCTGCCAGCTGCGGCTCGGTCTTGTCACAAAGACCTTTGACCGCAACGGGGCATCTCGTATGGAATCGGCATCCCGGCGGCGGATCGGCGGGGTCGGGAAGGTCGCCTTCCAACGACGGCTTCAGATCGACGCCCAATTCCGGATCCGGGACCGGAACGGCCGCCAGTAGTGCCTTGGTGTAGGGATGGAGCGGGTCGTCGTATATGACATCCCGGCTTGCCTTCTCGACTACCTGGCCAAGGTACATGACCGCGATCTCGTGAGAGACGTGTCGAACGACCGCAAGATCATGTGCGATGAAGATCAACGCGACACCTGTCTCGAGCTGTGTCTCCCGAAGCAGGTTCACGATTTGCGCCTGAACGGACACATCGAGTGCCGATACCGGCTCGTCGCATACGATGACTTCGGGGTCAGCGGCCAGCGCCCGGGCGATTGCGATGCGCTGCCGCTGCCCTCCGCTGAATTCATGTGGATGTCGCTGCGCATCGTCGGCCGAGAGACCGACGCGTTCGAGCAAAGCGACCGCCTTGGCGGCACGGTCTTGACTCGAACCGATCTTATGAATGCGCAGCGGCTCGGCGATGATGTCGCCAACCCGCATCCCGGGATTCATTGAAGAGAATGGATCTTGGAAGATCATCTGGATGGTCCTGCGGTGTTTGCCGGAACTCGTGTCCAGCGGCTGACCGTCAACATCAACCGAACCCTCGGTTATCTCGTTGAGGCCGACCAGGGTTAGCCCCAGCGTGCTCTTCCCACAACCGCTTTCCCCAACCACGCCGAGCGTTCGTCCCGCGTAGACATCGAGAGTGACCCCGTCGACTGCGCGAACGGTCGTCTTCCGGTTACGCCTTCCGCCCCGGTGGACCGGGAAGTGAACCTTGAGGTCCTCGATCGTAATCGTCGGGTGGTCCGGCAACTCCGGGTCGTCACCGACGCCGTGCTCGACGCTCGGCCACAACTCGTCGGTGTCCACAGTCGCATCGTGGTGTACGCACGCAGAAAAGTGCCCCGGGTTGCCGATTCGGGTGAGTTCAGGAAGGGCACCGGTACAACTCGCATCACCGAGCGGACACCGGGATACAAACGGGCAATCGGAAAGCTGCTCGGTGATGGGTCGCGGAGTTCCCGGGATTTCCGGCAACCACTCGGTGAGAGCGGTGTCGGTGCGTGGAATTGAGTGCAGAAGGCCTGAAGTGTATGGATGGCGAGCATCGCCGTAGAGGTCGCGCGACTCCCCCTTCTCGAGGATCCTGCCGCCGTACATGACGGCAACCCGGTCGGCGATTTCGGCAACCACACCGAGATCGTGAGTGATCCAGACGACCGACATACCCAGTTCATCCTGAAGCTCTTTGACGAGGGCGACTATCTGCCGTTGCACCGTCACGTCGAGAGCAGTGGTGGGCTCATCCGCGATGAGGAGGCGGGGATTGCAGGCGAGGGCAATGGCGATCATGACGCGCTGTCTCATACCGCCGGAGAACTCGTGCGGATAGTCCTTCACCCTCCGCTTGGCGTTGGGGATGCCAACACGATCCAGAAGGTCGATGGCTCGATCGAGAGCTTCCTTTCGCGAAGCGCCTGTGTGAAGTCTGACGGACTCGGCTATCTGTCTTCCCACAGGGTGAACCGGATTGAGCGACGACATCGGATCCTGGAACACCATGCCGATGTCGCGCCCGCGGATCTCATTCATCTCGCGACGTGACATGCCCAGCAGTTCACGATCTTCAAATCGGATAGACCCGCTGACGACGGCCGGTGGAATCTGTACGAGTCCCATGACACTGAGCATCGAGACGCTCTTGCCCGACCCGGACTCACCAACGAGGGCGTACACCTCGCCGGGACGAACCTCCAGCGACACACCGTTGACGGCGTGCACCGTCCGGGTTGGTGTCTCGAATCGAACCGCCAGATCTTCCACAGCGAGGAGCACCCCGGCCTGAGAGTCTGGGAGACCGGCTGTGTCGGCCGGCGATGCGGCACCTGCTGTCACGGATTCTCGATCCTTCTAGGTCGTACTCAGTTGTGGCTCCCCGCTTCGGCCGGCTCGATGGCAACAAGGACGGAGTCGAGTTTGGGGACCGTCGTCATGATGGTGTCATGCACCCGTGACGCTACCGCGTGTCCCTCCGGCATGGAAAGGCGCTCGTTCACGGTTATGCGCATATTGGCATCGAGGCGGTGACCGATCCATCTGACGCGAACGTCATCTACCGAGACCACCCCGTCCACGCTGCGGCTCGTGACCTCGATGAGGTCGACGGTTTCGGGCTCGACACCATCCATCAGGCGCCGGAAGACCTTCTTCGATGCGTCCCGGAGCACGAACAGGATCGCCACAGTGATGATCAACCCGATGATCGGGTCGGCGGCCGGGAATCCCATTGCCACGCCGAGGGCCCCGAGAACAACGGCAAGCGAGGTCAAGCCGTCGGTACGGGCGTGTTGACCATCGGCCACAAGGGCTGCGGAGCCGATCTCACGACCGACCCGGATCCGATAGACCGCAACCAGCTCATTGCCCGCAAAACCCACGACACCGGCGACCGCCACCAGCCAGAGGTTCTCGACGTCTTGCGGGTCGACCAACCGGCGGATCGACTCCCAGCCTGCAAGCAGCGCGGAGAACGCGATCATTGCGATGATGAACAGCCCCGACAGGTCCTCGGCTCGCCGGTAGCCGTACGTGTAGGTCTTGGTAGCGGCGCGGCGTCCCAGGAGGAAGGCGATCCAGAGGGGTATCGAGGTGAGTGCGTCGGAGAAGTTGTGGATGGTGTCGGCGAGTAATGCGACCGAGCCGGTAAGAGCGACGATCACCACCTGGGCAACGGCCGTGACCATGAGTGCGACAAGAGAGATCTTGACGGCACGGATGCCCTTCTTCGATGCCTCGACCGCCGTGTCTATTGAGTCTGCGGCATCGTGGCTGTGCGGCCGGATCAACTCACGGATGGCGGCACGGAATCCCGTGCCATGATCATGATCGTGGTCATCCTCGTGAATGTGATCATGATCGTGGGGGTGATCCGCGGCGGGTGCTTCCGTTTCGCCTGGTGGTTTCTGATGGAGCAAGGGAGCTACCCTTCGTCGAACATAGACGCTATTGAAATTCTCGCTGAATAGTTGAAAGGTTTCAGTACCATACTATCAAGATTTCACAGTGGATGACCTGGTGTTTGTCGATAGATAGACGGGGAGATCAACCGATGCCTCCACACAGCGCAACCGACCGGGCCTATGAGTATCTCCGCGCTGAGATTCTCAGCTGTCGCATGGCTCCCGGATCGAGAATCGTCGAAGGCGAAATCGCCACCGTCCTGGACATGAGCAATACCCCGGTGAAGCGCGCTCTCGGGATGTTGATGCACGAAGGGTTTGTCGAAGTCCGACCCCGCCACGGCTACCGGGTCACAGAAATCACTCTGGCCGATGTTCAGGAGATCTATCAACTCCGCCAGGTGGTCGAACCGGCCGCCGCCGAGCTGGCGGCGAGCAATGCCACCCCGGACCAGCTGCAGCAGATGCGGAACCTCGTCGAAGACGACCCCCAGTCCTCGTATCAGGAACGGGCGCAAAGCGTTCTGCGTTTTCACGAGGTGCTGGCCGAGGCATCGGGGAACGCCCGCCTTGCCTCGGTCCTCAGCGGGCTGATGGACGAGATGCAACGTCTCCTCTATATGGGTCTCGACATTTCGGGCAATGTGTCCCACCAGGCGGGCGAACATCGTGAGTTGCTCGATGCCCTGCTGAAGGGGAACCACCACCAGGCTCGGGAGATCGCGGAACACCAGGTCGAGATCGGCCGGATGCGCATGTTTGAGGCGATACTCGAGTCGTTGACCAGCGCTGGGGGCACGGCCGACCGGGTCGTCCTCAACCCGCCGCCGGCGAGCAACGGCGGGGAGGCGTAATGGAAGGCTCAGCAACGCGGGTCCTGATCGACGGTTCGCCTCTCACAATCGACGAGGTAGTAGCGGTGGCTCACGGCGACGCCGCGGTTGCGGTCGGCCCGGATCTGGATGCCCGCATGACGCCGGCGCGCGAACTCGTGAAACAGGTCATCGCCAGGGACGAGACGGTCTATGGGATCACAACGGGCTTTGGGGCTCTCTCCGGCACTCGCATCCCTCCCGAGCGTGCTTGGGATCTGCAGTATGACCTGATCCGCTCCCATGCGGCGGGCGTGGGGTCGCTTCTCGATACGGCCACGGTCCGCGCCATGTTGCTATGCCGAGCCCGCACCCTCGCCCAGGGACACTCGGGAGTAAGAACAAAGATCGTCAAACGGTTGATCGACATGATCAGCGCAAACGTTATCCCCGCCGTTCCGTCTCAAGGCTCGGTAGGGGCGTCCGGCGACCTGGCCCCGTTCGCCCATCTAGCGTTGCCGATCATCGGCGAAGGCTTCGTGCTGACGGCGACAGGAACCGAACCGGCAAGTGATGCTCTGGACCGCCTCGGGTGGGAGCCGCTGGACCTGAAGGCCAAAGAAGGCCTCAGCCTGTTGAACGGTACCGAGGGGATGCTTGCCCAAGGGTGCCTTGCCGTTCATCGGGCTCGCCATCTGGTCGACGCTGCCGACGCCGCTTGTGCGTTGAGTGTCGAGGCCTTGATGGGCTCCTCCCGACCGTTCGATCCGCGTATCCATGAACTCCGTCCTCACCCCGGACAGTTGGCATCGGCGGCCCGGATCGCATCTCTTCTCGAGGGATCAGCGATCGACGCCTCTCACCATGACAACTTCGCCCACAAAGTTCAGGACGCCTACAGCCTGCGGTGTGCTCCGCAGGTCCACGGAGCGGTTCGAGATACCATTCGCCATGCAGCCGAGGTATTCACCCGCGAGCTCGGTGCGGTTGTAGACAACCCGATCGTGTTCGCTGAGACCGGGGAGTTTGTGTCCGCCGGGAACTTCCACGGCCAACCACTGGCATTCGCTCTCGACTTTCTCTCGATTGCGATCACCGAGATCGGATCGATCTCGGAGCGGCGCACCGACCGGCTCCTCGACCCAGACCGGTCGTGGGGTCTCACGCCATTCCTGGCAAACGAGCCGGGTGTTGAGAGTGGCTACATGATCACCCAGTACACGGCGGCGGCGATCGTTGCCGAGAATCGGGTGCTGGCGCATCCCGCCAGCGTCGAGTCCATTCCCACATCCGGCCTGCAGGAGGATCACGTGTCGATGGGATGGGGCGCCGCCCGAAAGCTCGATCAGATCATCACCAATACGGAGCGGGTCGTCGCCGTCGAGTTGATGTGCGCTGCTCAAGGCGTCGAGCAGCGGCAACTCGACCCTGCCCCGGGGACAGCCCGGGTGCACGATCACGTGCGAAGCGTTTGCCCACCGCTCGTGACCGACCGTCCACCCGGGCCCGACATCGAACGCATTGCCGATCTCGTCGGAACCGGGGTCTTCTCATTCAGCCTGGATTAGCCGCCGGCACTTAGTCGGCCATCTGGTAGGTGTCCCGCAGGGCGTAGACGTGCTCCAGCCAGACACGCTGGTAGCGCTCTCGGTCATGAGACGGGGTCCGGACCATCTTGCGGCAATACTGGGCCTGATCCTTCGTGGTGCCTTGCTTGCCGTGCAGCTCGACCGCAAAACTGGAGAAATCACGCACTGTGACATCGAGAATCTGGTCGACCACGTCGTCGTCGATTCCGTAGATCGCCGCATTCTCCAGCATCAACTGGCAGTACACGACAAGCGTGAACAACTCACCGAGAGCCAGTAGCCAGTCGGTGTCCTTCAGTTGCTCCGGAGTCGGCGTCTCCGCCAAGAGCATTTCCTTGAATGCGTCGACCTGGCCCATGAAGACATGCACATTGGGCAGGTCGAAACGACCGAAGACCTCCCTGTAGTCGTGGAACTGGATTCCGCTCAGGCCTTTCGTGGGTCCCTGGTCGAACAAGAATGAGTCGTTGGCGGCGTCGTCTCGCTTGCCAACCTCCGGCATGTCCGCAGGGTTGAAGAAGTAGTTCTGCATGAACTTGACGATAAGTGCGATGTTGACGTGCACGGTGCCTTCGAGTTTGGGTAACGCACGGATGTCGCGGGCCGCCATCTCGAAATACATGTCCTTCTCAAAACCCTTGGCCGCAATCACATCCCAGACGTGATCGATGACGTCCTCGCCCTGGGTGGTGACCTTCATCTTCACCACTGGGTTGTAGAGCAGATATCTGCGGTCGTCGCGTGTCGCGGAGCGCAGATAGTCGGCAGCACGCAGTGCCACCAGCTTCATGGCGACGAGACGGGCATAAGCGTCGGTGAATAGTTGCTTCACGTGAGGAAAGTCGGTGACCGTCATTCCGTAGAGACGGCGATGTGCGGCATGGTGGATGGCTTCGTAGAGCCCATGGGTGCTGATCCCGATCGAGGCCCAGCCGAGGTTGTACTTGCCGATGTTGACCGTGTTGAGTGCGGCGTTCCATGCATCCTCTCCGCGCGAGAGAATGTCGGCGTCGGTTATGGGATAGTCGCGGAGGGCGTATTCGGATACATAGTTCTGACTTTGGACGACGTTCTT
>CAMYKI010000005.1:0-1100 GCA_947258985.1 uncultured Acidimicrobiaceae bacterium | reverse complement strand
GCGAATCGACTGAGAAGAAGACCGGCTCGTCGGTGTCGGCGACCTTCCCGTAGGTGGAAACGATGGCAGCCCGGTTGCCGTTGCCGATGTAATACTTCGATCCGTTGGCGACGTAGGTGCCCTCACCCGTCGGTGTAAGTGTCATCTCGTTCGAGTACAGATCGGCGCCGTGCTCCTTTTCGGAGAGTCCGAATGCGAATATGGCGCCGTCCTCGAGCAGCCCGGCGGCCCGCTGTTTGAGCTGATCGTTGTCGCTCATCCAGATGGGTCCAAGTCCGAGCACCGACACCTGGTAGGTGTACCAGTACGGCAGACCGTAGAAGCCGAGAATCTCGGCGAACTCGCACACACGCCAGGTATCCCACCGGGAGTCGTCCGCGCCGTATCCAGACGGGGTGCACATGGTGGCGAAGATGCCTTCTTCGCCTACGAAGTCGATGAAGTCCTGATACCAGACGGCGTTGTGGTCATCTTCCTTGATTCGGGCGAGACCTTTGGTTTCGAAGAACTCGATCGTCTTACGCATCACCTCTTCGGATCGGGCATCCGGGTAGCTGCGCTCTCGCAGGTGTGGGTGAAACAGGAACATCAAGGACTCCTCACGCTCACGCGACCGCTCACGTCCCACGATAGGGTGTCGGCGCAGCCACAGAGAACTCGGAACGACCGGCGAACGTGTCTCCCGGTAGGGTTTGGTGTCGCTGTTGTAGGGAGGAGAGCCATGCCCGGTGGATCGAAGTACGAGGGACCCCCCGAGGCGCTCGTCGCTTACCGGTTGGTCGTCGAGGGGAGCGCGGCGGACACCGAGGTCAAGGGCGCCAAGAACCCCTACACCTCCCGCAACGGTCACATGTTCAGCTTCCTCGAAAAGGAGGGGACGATGGCGATCCGCCTGTCCAAAGAGCTGACCGAGGATTTTCGTTCGAGCTACGAGAGCGGCGACGTAATCCAGTACGGCGCCACGATGCGTGGCTATTCGTCCGTCCCCGCCGAGCTGCTCACCGACACCGCCACCCTGTCAGCCTGGCTCGACCGATCCTGGGACTGGATCGGAACCCTGCCTCCCAAGTCATAACCCTCCCCTTCCTGGGTTTTGGCGT
>CAMYKI010000004.1 GCA_947258985.1 uncultured Acidimicrobiaceae bacterium | reverse complement strand
AAGCAGAAGGCCGGATACAGCCGTGGTGTGGCTGCCGGACTGGTCGACGGATCAATCGATCTCGATCATCTCGAGGACCTCGACGACGAGGCGGCTCGGCAGTACCTAATGGCAATCCGAGGAATAGGTCCCTGGACGGCAGATGTGTACCTGCTGTTTGCGCTACGCCGGTCCGATGTCTGGCCAAACGGTGACCGCGCCCTCGTGGTGTCCATGATGGAGACCCTCGACCTCGAGGATGTCCCGTCCTACGAGGCAGCGGACCGGATCGCCCAACGATGGAGACCGTGGCGTTCGGTAGCGGCGCGCATGCTGTGGCACGCCTATCTCGTCGCCCGCGGCCGCACCCTCGAATGAGCCGAACATGATTCATGTCAGGCCACTAAGGCATACTCAAGATTGGTGGGTTGGTCCAGAAGTAGCCCACTACGACCCTCGAATCGCTTAGTATGCGACTCCGCAATCGGAATGGCAGAAGAGGCAATGGGCGAAGAAGACCTCGAGCGCTACGAAACAGACGTCGAACTCAGGATCTACAAGGAGTACCGCGATGTACTTCCCCTGTTTCGCTATGTCATCGAAACTGAGCGCCGCTTCTATCTGGCAAACGAGGTCGAGTTGCATACCCGCAGATCGGAAGGGTCGGTCTACTTCGAGTTGGAGTTGAACGACGCATGGGTGTGGGACATGTACCGGCCGGCAAGATTCGTCAAGAGCGTGAAGGTCATGACGTTCCGCGACGTGAACATCGAGGAGCTCGAGCCGACCTCGGCTCTCTGAGCCCGCGGCAACTGGGTCGCCTCGGTGAGAGCATCGCTGCCGATTTCTTGGTCAGGCGTGGCGCCACCATCCACCATCGCAACATCCGGCTCCAGGGCGGTGAGTTGGATTTGCTTGCCTCTATCAACGGAGAGCGTGTCGCCGTTGAGGTCAAGACGGGCGCCGGCGACAGTGTCGGAGATCCGGGATATCACTTCGATGCTGAAAAGCAACGCCGGGTTCGGCGGCTGGCGGGCCTCATCGATGTACACCGCGTCGACTACGTCGGAGTCGAAGTGTCGACTGCAGGTGTCATCGTACGCTGGCTACCCGGAGTCTGGTGAGCGGTACGCGCCGGTGCGGCGCATTTCTTTGAACCAGCAACCGCGGTGCCAGTGACGCCGTAGGTCGGGCTCGTATTCCGGGATCACAACGAGGTGCCCGGTCCCCGGAGCGATATTCCCTACGCAACCGGGACAGGTGTAGGTCTTGCCTGCCTGGTAGGGCTGGATGACATTGACCACGAGGGATTCGGTAGAGGGGTCCAACTCAGCCGCCCAGGAAAGCCCACAGCACCACGAGCGTCGTGATGCCGATGAACGTCGCCACGATGAGGATGTCGGCGATCGTCCTGTCTTGTTCCCGAAATGGATTGAATCCCACGGCGCGCAGCGTACACGGGCTTCTGGGTATTGTCTGAGCTATGGATGACACCCGGTTTGTGCAGGTCGAGGACCGCGACTCGATTCGTTGGATGAGGTTCCACAACCCGCAGCACAAGAACGCGATTCCGCGGCACGGCTGGGAGGAGATCGGCGAGGCGATCACCAGCTTTGCGTTATCGGAGCAGCGGGTGCTCGTAATCGGAGGATCAGGCTTCGATTTTTGCTCGGGAGCAGATTTGCGCGCAGAAGACATCGAGCGCCTCGACAGCCCGGCAGAAGCTCGCAGGCTCATGCACGCTCCCGGGCGAGCGGCACTTGCGCTGCACCGACTTCCGAAACCGACAATTGCCGCTGTGGACGGTGCGGCCGTAGGAGCCGGTATGAACCTGGCTATCGGTTGCGACATCGTGGTGGCGACAACAAGGGCCCGGTTCAGCGAGGTGTTCGTCAGGCGAGGGCTGAACCTCGACTTGGGTGGAGTCTGGCTGCTGCCCCGACTTGTGGGCATGGCCCGAGCAAAGGACCTGGCGTTGTCCGGACGGATCGTGAGCGGAGCTGAAGCGGCTGAGATCGGTCTGGCGAGTCGGGTTGTTGAACCCGATCGGCTCGACGCCACCGTCGGCGAACTGGCGAGGGAGCTTGCCGACGGAGCGCCGCTGGCGCAACGCTTCATCAAGATGGGGTTGTCACGTTCGTTCGATCTGACGTTTGAACAGGCTCTCGCCTACGAACAACAATCGCAGGCCGCATTGCTCGCATCGGATGATGCGCGCGAAGGGATCGTGGCGTTTCTCGAAGACCGTCGTCCGGAGTTCGGAGGCAGCTAGCGAGCCCGTTCGGAGGATCGGAGCTTGTCGGGCGGGTGCGGCGTCCTGGAATCATCGTCGTGATGCTTCCGCTGCCGTCTGGCGTAACTTGTCACAGGCGGTCCTTACGTTGGGGCAATGCTTGCTTGTGTTTCATCTGTTGTACTTGTCGGTGCTGAGCCCCGCCCTGTTGACGTCGAGGTCTTCGTCGGAGGGGGGCAGCCAAAGTTCCAGCTAGTCGGTCTTCCGGATGCCGCCGTTCGCGAAGCCAAGGAACGCGTCCGGGCTGCCATTCAGAGTTCCGGCTTCTCGTTTCCTGGCAGACGCGTCGTCGTCAATCTGGCTCCTGCGGACGTTCCCAAGGGAGGCTCGGCGTACGATTTACCCATCGCCCTCGGTGTTCTCGCCGCGTCAAAGGCGATACCACCGGAGTGCGCCGGCGTCGTCGCTCTTGGTGAGCTTGCGCTCGACGGCACGGTACGCACCGTGCGTGGCGGTTTGGGGGCTGCGGTCGTTGCGTCCAGGTCGAGAACGCGCTGTCTCCTGCCCATCGATTCAGCAGCGGAGGCCTCATGTGCGGCGGATGCGTCGATAGCTGCGGTGGGCTCGCTGCAGGAGGCGATCGATGTAGGGAGGGGGGCGACCCCCGGCAGCCCGATTCCGGAGGTGTCGCCGGGCGCCGGCGAGTTTGGGGAGCTGGCCGAGGTCCGGGGTCAGGCTACGGCTCGACGGGCGCTCGAGATAGCTGCAGCCGGGGGACATCACCTTCTCATGTCGGGGCCTCCCGGAGGTGGAAAGACGATGTTGGCTCGATGCCTCCCGGGGATCGTCCCCGAGCTGGCAGGGCAAGCGGTCGGGGAGGTTGCTCTCTCCTGGGCTGCGGCCGGCCTTTCCCGCTCCAGCCCCACCATCCCGCCATTCCGAGCGCCGCATCACTCTGCGTCGCTGGCAGCGCTGATAGGTGGTGGTTCGGGCATACCCCAGCCAGGAGAAGTTGCCCTTGCTCATCACGGCACCTTGTTCCTGGATGAGCTCGGAGAGTTCCCGGTCCATCTCCTCGACGCGCTTCGGCAACCGATGGAAGACGGGTGTGTCGTAGTCGCCAGGAAGGGGGCGTCTGTCCGCTTCTCCACCAGGTTCCAGCTCGTGGCCGCCACCAATCCGTGTCCCTGCGGATACGAAGGGGATCGGCTGCGAACCTGCTCGTGCGCTCCCGGGGCGCTGGCTCGGTACCAGCGACGACTATCCGGGCCGCTTCTCGACCGATTCGACATGGCGATCCGGGTTCCGCGTGTCGAACCCGGCGCTATGGGTGGAGATCCCGGGGAGCGGTCTGCCGTGGTCGCTTCACGGGTTGCGGCCGCCCGCCGACGACAGGCCGGCCGCGGTGTCATCAATGCCCGGCTGGATCGGCGTCGCCTTGATGAGCTCTCCTGGTCGGAGGAAAGCGGGACACTTCTCGACACGGCAATGAAGCGATCGACTCTCACGGCACGGGGTTGGGACCGGGCTCGTCGGGTCGCAGCCACGATCGCCGATCTAGCAGGAGTCGGCGAGATTCGGGGCGAGCACGTGCTGGAAGCCCTGACATACCGAGGTGTGCGATGAATGACGGCAGGCTGCGTCTTGCGTATGCAGGTCTACACCCGGATCGCCTTCGAGACCTCACCGCCACTCGGGGTCTTTCGGGGACGCTCAGCGGCCTGATTTCTGGTCGGATCAACACCACCGACAGAGTTCGCGACGCCGTGCGAATTCCTGCCGAAGAGCGCAGGGGACAACTCGCCGGCGCCGGAATCGAAGCTCTATACAAGGGAGATCCCGGATTCCCGGATCTGCTTGCCGATCTCCCCGACGCCCCGGATGTGTTGTTTGTGAGGGGCGTGCTCCCGTCGTTCCCCGGTGTCGCCGTGGTCGGAGCCCGGCGGTGTACCAGCTATGGCAAGCGCATCGCTCGATCGTACGGCCGGGCGATCGCCGCGGCCGGTTGGACGGTCGTGAGCGGACTGGCGCGCGGCATCGACGGGGCCGCCCACCAGGGCACGGTCGATGCCGCGGGGGCCGCAGTTGCCGTCCTCGGATCCGGGATCGATGTCATGTACCCGAAAGAGCACGGGCTTCTGGCCCGCCAGATCATTAGCTCGGGCGGTGCGGTCGTTAGTGAATACCCGCCCGGCACCCCGCCCGAGGGATGGCGTTTTCCTCCGCGCAACAGGGTGATCTCGGGGCTGTCCTCAGCAATTGTCGTTGTGGAAGCCACCGTCAAGGGTGGAGCGTTGATAACTGCTGAGGCGGCCTTGCGGCACGGGCGGCAGATCTTTGCGGTGCCCGGCGACGTGGGACGGCCGACATCGGAGGGCTGCAACCTCCTCATCAGGGACGGCGCTTTCCCCTCTCTCGACACGGCAGACCTCATCGAGTCGTTGGAGCTGGTACTCGGACCGCGCCGTCAATGCGAAGCCGAAGGCGAAACCGAGGCGTTAGATGATGCCGACAAACGGATCGTCGAGCTCATCGCCGCCGGGAATGGTCATGCCGACGATCTGCTTGCCGCCATCGGCGGCGCTCCGCAGCAGGGTCTCGCTCTTCTCGGCTCCCTGGAAATGCGCGGTGTCATCGAGTCGGACGGCCCGGGCAGGTACGTGGTCGCGTAGGCGTCGTCCGGGGTGGTCGTTGACCTCGAGGGTCGGAGCGGCGACGATGAGTCTTCATGGAGACAACTCTCACCCTGGTCGACGCCGTCGCCGATTTCGTTCATCGCATCGAGGTCGAGCGGGGTCTATCCCCGCACACGGTTGCCGCATACGGTCGAGATCTGGAGCAATTCGCTGACTTCTGCGACCGTCTTGGGATCGATCAGCTGGACGGCGTGACCAGGCGCGCCATCCGGCGCTACATGGCGCAGCTGGCAACCCGCGGCTATTCGCCGCGGTCCGTCGCCAGAAAGATCTCCTCGATCAGATCGTTCTTCGGCGACGCCGCGTCACGAGGACTGCTTCCAGCTAATCCTGCTGAGGGAGTACGCCAGCCAAGACGGCCGGCACCGCTGCCAAGGGCGTTGCCCCAGCAGGGTCTGGCAGTTGCTCTCGACGCCGTTGTCGGTGACGGTCCGGTCGATCTGCGAGACCGGGCCATTCTCGAGGTCCTGTATTCCTCCGGCCTCCGTGTTTCCGAGTTGGCTTCGCTCCAGATCGGAGATGTCGGCGCGGAAATGGTTCGAGTTGTCGGCAAGGGAGGCAAGGAGCGAGTCGTTCCCATGGGGAGAGAGGCCAGGGAAGCGGTCGTCGTCTACCTCGAAGAGGGCCGTCCCGTCCTCGCAGGAGACCAGGCATATACCGCTTTGTGGGTGGGCGTGAGAGGCGGACCCCTCGACGCCAGGGGAGTGCGGCGCGTCGTACAAAAACGGCTGGGGACTTTCCCTCACGCGCTCCGGCATTCCTTTGCAACACACCTCCTCGAAGGCGGTGCCGACCTGCGGACCGTGCAGGAGATGTTGGGCCACGTTGAACTTGCCACCACGCAGATTTACACTTCCGTGTCCCGCCGACATCTCAAGTCGACTTACGAAAGAAGCCATCCGCGTGCTTGAACGCGCCGAACACGAACTCCAAGATCTCTGGAAAGCCTTCAAAGACAACGCCGATCCGGCAGCTCGCGACGGTCTCATCCTTCACTACTCAGCGCTGGTCAAGTTTGTTGCAGGACGCTTGAAGGCAGGTTTGCCGCGCAGCGTCGATCCCCAGGATCTGATCTCCTACGGGACGTTCGGGTTGATCGACGCGATCGACAAGTTCGAGCCCGAGCGGGGGTACAAGTTTGAGACGTACGCCGTGAACCGGATCAAGGGAGCGATTCTTGATGAGCTTCGGGCCCTCGACTGGGTGCCGCGTTCGGTGAGGGCACGGGCCCGTGAGATTCAGCGCAGCCTCGGAGAGCTCGAGCACCGGCTGCAACGCAGCCCCACCGACGAAGAGTTGGCGAAGCACATGAACATGGACACCGAGGTCCTGCAGGACAGACTCGGCGAGATCGCCAGCCTCGGAATCATGGCTCTCGATGATCTGCTGAACCCGGGTGAACGCGACTCGGCGACGATGGGTGACCTGCTTGCCGATCCCCGGGCCTCCGATCCCAGCGGCTCATTCGAACAGGAAGAGACCCGCTACCTGTTGGTCGATGCGGTCAACCGTCTCTCCGACAGGGAGCGTCTCGTGGTGACCTTGTACTACTACGAGGGACTGACCTTGGCCGAGATCGGCCGTGTCCTCACCGTCACCGAGTCGCGGGTTTGCCAGATCCACACGAAGGCCGTGATGAGCTTGCGCAACCGGTTGATGGAGCCGCCGACGAGGCGTGCCTGATCAATACGTCGGTTTTCGCCATGTAGGGCTGCCGCCGGGCGTGCCGACTCGACCAGAACCCCTCACCTGAGTACACTCTCGCCCCGAATACGCACGGCCACTGCAATCTCCGAAGGTCGGGCAATGTCCCGCGGAGGCATGAGAGCAGTCCCCTCGCTCTCGCAGGGTGGTCGGAGGAACCAACCAAAATAGGAGGATCGCATGGCAGTGACTATGCGCGAACTGCTCGAGGCCGGAGTCCACTTCGGTCATCAGACCCGCCGCTGGAATCCCAAGATGCGGCCGTACATCTTCACCGAGCGCAACGGAATCCACATCGTCGACCTTAGGATGACGGTCTCGCAGGCCGAACGGGCCTACGACCTGGTGAAGAAGGTCACCACCGACGGTGGCTCCGTGATGTTTGTCGGAACCAAGAAGCAGGCTCAAGAGGCCGTCCGGCGCGCCGCCGAGGAGTGTGGCATGCCTTACGTCAACCATCGCTGGCTCGGCGGGATGCTGACCAACTTCCAAACCATTCACCGCCGCATCATGTATATGCGCGAACTCGAGCGTATGGACACCTCCGGCGAGATGGAAGCTCTCCCCAAGAAGGAGCGGCTGCGCTTGCGCCGCGAGTTGGCAAAACTACAGGCAGTCCTCGGCGGTGTGCGTGACATGCACAAGACACCCGAGGTCATCTTCATTGTTGACATAAATGAAGAGCACATTGCGGTTGCTGAGGCAGCCCGTCTCGGGATTCCGATCATCGCGCTGGTCGACACGAACTGCGATCCCGACCTGATCGACCTGGTCATTCCGGGTAACGACGACGCCATTCGTGCCGCCTATCTCCTTGCCAACGCGATGGCAGAAGCGGCAAACAAGGGTCGCGAGCTGCATCAGGCTTCCAAGAAAGACAAAGACGCACCCAAGAAGTCGGCAAAGGGCGAAGCCGGCGCATCCAAGGAGTAGAGCAATGGCCGATTTCAGCGCCAAAGACATCCAGGCCCTCCGGCACGACACCGGCACGGGAATGATGGATGCCAAAAAGGCCCTTCAAGACGCCGGTGGTGATCTAGAGCAAGCCAAAGATCTGTTGCGGGAGCGCGGTCTTGCCGCAGCCGCCAAACGGACCGACCGTGCCCAGTCCCAGGGGATCATTGGGAGCTATCTGCACAACCAGGCGGGCCGTCCCGTCATCGGGGTAATGGTGGACCTGGCATGCGAGACAGACTTCGTCGCCAAGACCGAAGGGTTCGCTGACGCTGCCAACGACATCGCCATGCACATCGCCGCCGCCAGCCCCAACTGGATTGACCAGTCCGAGGTCCCCGAGGACGTTCTGGAGAAAGAGCGCTCGCTGATTGCGGCGCAAGCGCGCAACGAAGGCAAGCCCGATCACATTGTCGAGAAGATCGTCGATGGCAGGATCAACTCCTTCTACAAGGAGCATGTCCTGACCGACCAACAGTTCGTGCGCGCAGAGAAATTCGACGGGACCGTCGGTGACATGGTCAAGCAGCTGGCTTCCTCGCTGGGGGAGAACATCTCCATCGCCAGATTCGAGCGTGTCCAGGTCGGCGGGACGGCTGAATAGCCGTCATGGGAAGACGTGTAGTACTCAAGCTCTCCGGTGAGGCGTTTGCCGACCAGACTCTCAACTATGGAATCGACCCCGTCACCGTTGATCGGGTAGCGACGGAGATATCCGGCGTAGCCGCCGAGGGGTATCAGATAGCCATCGTCGTAGGTGGCGGCAATATCTTCCGCGGTCTCAGTTCAGCGGCAAAGGGAATGGATCGCGCCAGCGCCGACTACATGGGAATGCTCGCCACGGTCATCAATGCCCTTGCTCTGCGCGACGCCCTCGAGCGGGCGGGTGCACCAACCCGGGTGCAGACGGCCATCAACGTCCAGGAGGTGGCAGAGCCATACATCCGGCTACGAGCGATGCGCCACCTGGAGAAGGGCCGTGTTGTGATATTCGCTGCCGGTACGGGCAATCCGTTCTTCACCACCGATACCACGGCGGCGTTGCGGGCCGCCGAGGTCGGGGCCGAGGTCGTACTCAAGGCCACCAAAGTAGACGGGGTGTATAGCGCCGACCCCGAGACCGACCCGACGGCGGAACTCCTGAGTTCGCTCACCTACATGGATGTGCTGTCTCAGCAACTCCGGGTGATGGACTCGACCGCCATTACGATGTGTATGGACAACGACATTCCGATTCGGGTTTTCAACCTGGCAAAGCCGGGGAACATCGCGGCTGCAGTCCGCGGGGAGCCGATCGGTACCCGAGTTCAGTGAGGTGACGTCGTGATCGATGAACTGTTGGCAGAAGCACAAGGCAAGATGGACCAGGCGATCGCGCATACTGTCGACGAGTTCTCGACGGTACGGACGGGGCGGGCCAATCCCGGCATCCTTCACCGCATCACCGTTGACTACTACGGGACGGAGACACCGCTCCAGCAGATTGCGGGCTTCAGCGTGCCGGAGGCGCGTATGCTGCTGGTACAGCCGTACGACAAGAGCTCGATCCAGGCCATAGAAAAGGCCATCATGAAGGCAGACCTCGGTCTGAACCCGTCAAACGACGGCAACCTGATCCGTCTGGTCTTCCCACAGCTCACCGAAGAACGGCGCAGAGACCTGATCAGGATGGTTCGGAACCTCGCAGAAGAGGGACGGATTGCCATCCGGAATGTTCGCCGGCATACCAAAGACGACATCGAATCGCTCGAAGGAGACGTTTCAGAAGACGATGTGCGTCGGGCCGAAAAGGTCCTCCAGGACATGACCGACACTCACGTCCACAAGATCGATGATCTGGTGGCCAAGAAGGAAGAAGAACTGCTCGAGGTCTAGGCCTCGATCTTCTAACGCCATGAAGGAGAGAGAGTGAGTCGTCACCAGGACGATGGGGGCAACCAAACCACGTCGGATGATGGTGACGACGAAGGTATCAACGAGGACTCCTCGAGCGAGTTTCGCGACTGGGTAGACGAGGCGGCCGAGGGCGCTGATCCCGAGGAGGACACCACAGCGGGGGGATGGATCAGCAAGGTCTTCGGCCGCGACCGTGACGAATCCGTCGAGGAATCTGAGGATGCATCCGACGATTACGACTCTCGTCTCGGATCAGATCCCGATTCGCTCTCGGTTTTCTCCGCAGTCCAGCTCGAAGAAGAGGACGAGGACTGGCCGGACGAAGACACGTCCGACTTGGTGGGTGACGGTGACGTTGTCGGTGAGGATGATGATGATGTTGTGGATGATGATTGGTCGTCTGAAGAGGTGATGGCTGTCGGTCTGGACGAAGACGACGATGACGGCCTGGTGGCTGAAGAACCTGTGGTCCTCGAATTCGATTACGCCGATGAGGAAGTCGACACCGATGTCGCCGACGTCAATGACGACCTAGGCGCCACCGACGGTGAAGAAGTCGAGGCTCTCGATGACCCCGACGGTGAAAGTTCCGATGCTACGTTTGCTGATCTCTGGAGTGGCGATGATGATGATGATGCCGCCGATGACGATGCCCTCGACGACGTCATTGACTTCGCCAGCTTCACCAGCGAGGACTACGTGCAGGCGACGACCCGCGAGTATGTCGGTTTAGCGGAAGCAGTTGCCCGGGCCGAAGAAGAGGACACCGAACGCATTGCGGTATCCGCCGAGATTCCGGGGCTGGAGAGCGGGATCGTCGGTCTTGAAGATGTTGTCGGCGCCGCTGGGGAGGAAGCCACGGGCGCGACCGTGGAGCATCCCAGCGGATCCGATCTCTCGATGCGAGTCCTCACCGCCGTTGGTCTCGTGGTTCTGTTCGCGGCATCGCTTCTCTCCCCATACGGAATCGGCGCCTTGATCGTCGTTGTTCTCGGCATTGCTGCGGGAGAGATGTACGCGGCTCTTATTCGTGCCGGCTATCGGCCACTATCGATCTTCGGGTTTGCCGGTATTGCCGGCGCTTTCTTCGGAACCTGGATTTCCGGTCCGATAGCGATACCCATATCGCTTCTACTGTGCACCATCGCGGTATTCCTGTTCTACGCCACGGTGCCGGGTCGGCGAGCGGTTCTCGAGAACGCAACGCTCACACTCCTGGTGATGGCCTGGATCGGAGGGCTCGGGGGTCTTGCGTTCGATCTGCTTGGTTCGGACGACTATCAGTGGCTGGTTCTGGGATTGGTGTTGACCGTAGCGGCAATGGACATTGCTCAATACTTCGTCGGCCGCAGGATCGGCAGGCACCAGTTGGCGCCTCAGATTTCGCCAAAGAAGACCATCGAGGGCTACATCGGCGGAGTCGTCGTTGCGCTCGGCGTGGGTGCGGCCTTTGGTTTGGCTACGCCGTTTGATGTGACGGACGGTCTGATCATCGGCGCGGTCGTCGCCGTTGTCGCCCCGCTTGGCGATCTTGCCGTATCCGTCCTGAAGCGCGCCCTCGGGGTCAAGGACATGGGATACATCCTTCCCGGCCACGGGGGTGTGCTCGATCGGGTGGACGCCATGATCATGACCATTCCCGCGCTGTGGTTGACCTATTCGTGGATGGGACTCGTCAACTGAAGTCTCTGACGATACTCGGGGCAACGGGTTCCATCGGCAGGCAAACGCTTGAGGTGGCGGAATCCCTGGACATACACGTTGCCGGCATCGCGGCCTATCGGGGTTCCGACGATTTGCTCTTGGCCGCGCGCCGTCAGCCGGATTGCCGGGTCGTTGTCGTTGGACCCACCGCCGACGAAAGGGAGCAATGCGTCGCCGCTCTCGGGACCCGGGTCGCCTTCGGTGAAGACGCTCTGCTCGGTATGGCCGGCGAACCGGAGCGCATTGTCGTCAACGGAATCGTCGGTGCGGCCGGTCTCGCACCGACGGTGGCCGCGTTGGATGCAGGCAATCGTGTCGCCCTGGCCAACAAAGAGAGCCTTGTCGCCGGCGGGCCGGTTGTCGTGGCAGCCGCCACGGCAGGCGACGGGGAAATCATCCCCGTCGACAGCGAGCACTCGGCTCTGTGGCAATGCCTCGTAGGCGAACAGGAGGAGACGGTGCGCCGTCTGATCCTGACAGCCTCCGGAGGGCCCTTCCGCGGCAGGAGCCGTCACGAACTCGAGTCGGTCACTGTCGAAGAAGCTCTGGCTCACCCGACGTGGAGCATGGGTCCCCGGATCACTATCGATTCCGCCACCCTCATGAACAAGGCATTCGAAGTCATCGAGGCTCACTATCTCTACGCCATCCCGTACGACCGGATCGATGTCGTGGTGCATCCGCAGAGCATCGTTCACTCGCTCGTCGAATTCGTCGACGGAACACTCAAAGCCGAACTCGGTGACCCCGATATGCGGGTGCCGATCCAGTATGCGATCACCTATCCCGCTAGGTACTCGGCAAATCTCGACCCGTTTGACCTGACCGCGAGCCCGCTCGAATTCGAACCCCCGAGGCGGGACGATTTCCCATGCTTGGATCTCGGCTACTGGGCCGGCCGGACCGGTCGCTCGGCACCGGCGGTGCTCAACGCCGCCGACGAGGTAGCCGTGGCCGCCTTCCTCGATGGACGTATCCCGTTCCTGGCGATCGCTGATGTCGTTGCGGCAACGCTCGACTATTTGCCGATTGTGGAGTTGAACAACGTCGCCGACGTACTCGCTGTGGATGCGGAAGCGCGCAAGGCAGCTACCCGGTTTGTCGAAGTAACGGGAGAAGTTCGGTAGCGTGTTCCCGCGCAGCGCCAACAGGAATCTGTAATGGGCCCATTCATCGTCATCGTCGGCATGCTTTCCATGGTGGTCATCCATGAGGCAGGTCACTTCATAACCGCCAAGCTCTTCGACATGAAGGCCACGGAGGCCTTCTTCGGATTTGGTCCGCGTCTGTGGTCGACGACGAGGGGAGAGACCGAATACGGCGTCAAGGCCATTCCGCTTGGCGGCTATGTGCGCATTGTTGGGATGAACCCTTTCGAGGATGTCCCCGCCGAGGAGGAGCACCGCACCTATCGCTTCAAGCCCTTTTGGCAGAAGGCCATTGTGGTGCTCGCCGGCATCGGCAGCCACTTTGTCGTGGCTTTCATCTTGTTCTACATCGTGGCGGTGACCTGGAACACCTTCGAGCCATCCACCGAAGTCGACACGGTGTCACAAGTGTTGGTGACGGCAAACGGCGGATCGCCGGGCGAGCCGTTGCTCCTCGAGGGGGACGACATTGTCGTCTCGGTTGACGGTGTGCCCATCGCGGAAGTACCCACCACATCGCAGAAACCACCGAACGAGGTTTCGACAGTAATTCTCGTCAGAGATGGCGTAGATGTCATCGCCACAACGACCGACAACGTGGTCCCGACGCCCGCCCACGTTTTCGGTATCGAACCGGGCGACGTGTTGCTTGCCGTTGACGGGATCCTGGTGGAGGACTGGGACCACTTTGTTGAGATGGCTCACGAACGCCCCGCCCAACTCACCACCGTGAGGATCGAGCGCGACGGGGAGATTATCGAGGACGAGGTGACCTTCGCCAGGCGCGAAGTCGATGGAGAAGTCATCGGGTTCATGGGAGTATCCCCGGCTGGGGATGAGGTCAACGTCGGCCCGGTCGAGGGGATTGCGACCGCCGGGGGGCTGATCGTCGATACCGCCGTCTTGTCGGTTCAGGCCCTCTTCGAGATGGTCAGGCAGACTCCCAACCTCATCGGGGCGGCGCTCGGACAGGACACCGATGTTCTGCAAGAGGCACGGCCCGTGAGTGTGATCGGTCTGGTTCGGGTGGCAACCGGGATTGAGTTTGCGTTGTTTCTCATGGCCTATGTCAACGTGTTTGTTGGTGTTCTCAACTTCATCCCGTTGTATCCGCTCGACGGCGGGCATTTCGCTGTTGCCCTCTACGAGAAGATCCGGGGCAGGGAAGCCGACGTGAGACGTCTGCTGCCGATCGCCGCTGCCGTCTTCGTCTTCATCGTGGCTATCGGCGTCCTTGGGATCTACTTCGATATCGTCGACCCGATACCGCTACCGCGGTGATCCCCCTGCAAACGGATAGCATGCACTCATCATGACCATCAAACGGCGTACCTCGCGCCTCCTCCATGTTGGATCTGTACCGGTTGGGGCGGATAGTCCGATCACCGTGCAGTCGATGACTACGA
This sequence comes from uncultured Acidimicrobiaceae bacterium, assembly GCA_947258985.1. Lineage (GTDB taxonomy): Bacteria > Actinomycetota > Acidimicrobiia > Spongiisociales > UBA5794 > JAAETI01. The sequence continues at coordinate 82,981 of CAMYKI010000004.1, read as the reverse complement.
CCAAGACCGCCGACGTCGACGCCACCTTGGCCCAGACCTATGCGCTTTCCGGGGCTGGCGCCGACATCGTTCGAATCACCTGCAACGATGTGGCGGCCGCCCAGGGTTTGGCTGAGATCGTTCCAAGAGCTCCGGTTCCGATCATTGCCGACATCCATTTTCAGTACCGGCTTGCTCTTGCTGCGATCGAAGCGGGCGTAGCGGGTTTGCGGCTCAACCCGGGGAACATCCGCAAGGAGGAGCACATCAAGGCGGTGGCCCGGGCGGCCAGCGACGCCGGGATTCCCATTCGAGTTGGCGTCAACGCCGGATCCCTCGACAAGGACCTGCTGGCCAAGTACGGAGCACCGGTTCCTGAAGCACTAGTCGAATCGGCACTCCACGAGATCGGCTACCTCGAGGATGTCGGGTTCGACGACATCAAGATCTCGGTGAAGCACTCGCATGTACCGTCGATGGTCGAGTCCTACCGACTGCTTGCGAAGAGGATCGACTATCCGCTTCACCTTGGTGTTACCGAGGCCGGGCCACCCCCCGGAGGCCTGATCAAGTCGGTCGCCGGTATCGCCACCCTGCTGCTAGAAGGCATCGGTGACACCATCCGGTTCTCCCTGACTGCCGATCCCGTTGAGGAGGCCAAAGCGGGGCGGAAGCTGCTGGAGTACCTCGGATTGAGAGAGCGCAAGAGCCTCGATCTCATTGCCTGCCCATCCTGCGGAAGGGCCGAGGTTGATGTGATCGAGGTTGTCGCCGAAGCGGAAGCGGCGCTCGAGGCAGAGGGTCTGCCGATCCAGGTTGCCGTAATGGGCTGCGTCGTCAATGGGCCGGGAGAAGCCCGCGAGGCGGACATCGGCATTGCGGCCGGGCGGGGCAAAGGGCATCTCTTCATCAAAGGCCAGGTCGTGCGCGTCGTTCAGGAATCCGAGATGGTGGAAGCTCTCGTTAGCGAGGCGCGCCGCCTGGTCGACGAGGGTGTTGAGGCCCGTCTCGCCGCCGCAGACGTGAGCGCGGCCGACCTGGCGGAGGAGCAAGCCGTCGAATTGCGGTCGCTGCAGGGTGACGCCAACCGCGCCGCGGAGCGTCGGGCTGCCGTGGCAGAGGCTGCGGGGGAGTGAACCCCGGGAATCGCCGATAGCGCATTGCGATGCCGCCGCGATGTGGCGCGCTATTGTCATCACCTCGCAACCGACCCCGGAGCATCTGTGCGTTGGTCACAAGCATTCATCCCCACTCTCCGTGACGATCCGGCCGATGCCGAGGCCGTCAGCCATCGACTGCTCATTCGAGCGGCCTTCATTCGGCAGCTGATGGCAGGTGTCTATACGTTGCTGCCATTGGCATTCCGCTCTCGACGCAAGGTCCGGAAGGTCATCGAGGAAGAGTTGGACGCCATTGGGGGCCAGGAGTTCCTTTTCCCGTCATTGCATCCTGCGGAAATCTGGAGAAAGACGGGCCGTCTCGACGTCATGGGCGATGAGATGTTCCGTCTCATCGACCGAAAATCCGGTGAGGTCGTGTTGGGAATGACCCATGAGGAGATCTTCACCACGATCGCCACCGAGCTCACTTCTTATAAGCAGCTGCCTCAGATCTGGTACCAGATCCACACCAAGTTCCGGGACGAGCCTCGTCCCAAGTCCGGGCTGCTCCGAGTGCGCGAGTTCACAATGAAGGACTCCTATAGCTTCGACATCGACCAGGAGGGTCTCGACACGGCCTTCGACGCTCACTACGAGGCGTACAAGAGGATCTTTGCCAGGCTCGATCTCGATGCGATCCCCGTAGAGGCTTCATCGGGGGCCATGGGCGGCAGCGGATCGGTCGAATTCATGGTTCGGGCCGAAGCGGGCGAGGACCTCGTCGCCCACTGCGCGAACTGTGGGTATGCGGCCAATGTGGAGACGGCGCTGTCACGCGTGGCTGCGGTCGCCGATGAAGCCGGGCCCGAGTCTCCAGAGCGGTTCCCAACGCCCGGGGTTCGCACCATCGAGGACCTCGTGAGCTTCGAGGGCGGAGCGGCCGCCGATCGCCAGATCAAGACCCTGATCTACGTGCTCGACGGAGAAGCGGCGCTCGTTTTGCTGCGCGGCGACCACCCGCTGCAGGAGCAGAAGCTGCAGGACCAAACGGGTGCCATGGACTTCCGACCGGCTCATCCCGAAGAGATACGGGAGCTGCTCGGTGCCGATGCCGGCAGCCTTGGAGCCGTGGGCGTAGATGGGGTGAGGATTGTTGCCGATCGTGCGCTCGAGGGACGCATGAACATGACGACCGGCGCCAACCTCGACGACCACCACCTTCGAGGGGTGTCGGTGGAAAGAGATGTCGAGGTGACCGAGTGGGCCGATCTGCGGGAGGTTGCCGCCGGTGAGCCCTGCATCGAGTGCGCCGAGCCGATCGATGTCTTTCGGGCAATCGAATGTGGCCATATCTTCAAACTCGGAACCAAATACTCGGAACCGCTGGGAGCAATGGTCTTGGACGGCGACGGTAAGAGCAGGCCCATCTACATGGGCTCGTACGGTATAGGGTTGGAGCGGAACCTGGCGGCGATTGTGGAGACGCATCACGACGACAACGGGATTGCATGGCCGGTCACCGTTGCGCCGTATGAAGCTGTGATCACGGTGCTCCGGCGGGACGCCGAGACAATGGAAGCTGCCGAAGCCGTCTACTCAGAGCTGCTCGGGACCGGCGTTGACGTCATCATCGACGACCGCGATGAGCGCCCCGGGGTGAAGTTCAACGATGCCGAGCTGATCGGGATCCCCTATCGCATTACGATCGGTCCCCGTGGATTGGCCGACGGAATCGTCGAAGTAACGGTGCGGAAGACGGGCGAAACCGAAAAAGTCGCCATGGATGGGGCCGCAGCAGGAATCGCCGACCGGATCAGGGCCGAACGCAGCTAGGCGCCGCCACAACAATCGACATGCAGCTGGAGTCAACGACTGCAGGTGCTATCATCCCTTTTCCAACGGAGAAGATTTCTCTCGAGGTGGGCCTGTGCCCGCCTCGTTTTGTGTGCATAGCTTCAGGAGGAGAAGGTGACAGGCGCGGTTGACCGGCTTTGGGCCGTCGTCGAACCATATGTCGCGGCCGAGGACGTCGAACTAGACGATCTAGAGATCGTCGGCAAGACACCAGGAGTGGTCGTGAGGGTCACGCTCGACGCTGCCGATCCACTCGGAGTGGACCGGCTCGCCGATATGTCGCGCCGTTTGTCGCGCCTCCTCGATCAAGAGGACCCAATCTCGAGTGCATACACGCTCGAAGTCTCATCACCAGGACTCGAGCGCAAGTTGCGTCGGCCACGTCACTACGAGAAGTCTGTCGGCAGGGCGGTCAAGGTCAAGACCAAGGCTCCGGTCGATGGCGACAACAGCCATCGGGGTGTTCTCGTCCAGGCGGACGAGAACGGGTTTGTGGTGGATGTGAACGGTTCCGAGCGAACGATCGCCTACGGTGATGTTGTCACTGCACGAACGATCTTTGTTTGGGAAAAGGCTTCGAAGCCGGGTAAGCGGTGAGGAGAGGACGCCAATGGATTTCAATCTGATGCTTGATGCGCTCGAGGGGGTGGCGCGTGAAAAGGGCGTTCCCGTCGAGACCATCCTGGATGCCCTGGCGAACGCTTTCGTTTCTGCTTACAAACGGACACCTGGAGCCGCCGAAGAGGCGCGAGTGACAATCGACGTCGACAGCGGCGAGATCACTGTCTACGGCCAGGAACTCGACGAGGACGGCAACGTCGTCCGGGAATGGGTCGACACCCCGGAAGACTTCGGGCGGATCGCAGTGCAGACGGCAAAGCAAGTCATCACACAACGATTGCGCGACGCAAAGCGCGAGCAGGTGTTCGATCTGTACGACGGACGTGAGGGCGACCTTGTGACCGGCATCGTGCAGAGCTCCGATCACCGCTACGCAATGCTGGACCTCGGCAATGCCGAGGCCATCATGCCCGGGTCCGAGCGGATTCCGTATGAACGTCTCGAGCGTGGCAATCGCATCAAGGCCTACATTTTGGAGGTACGGGGCGAGGGCAAGGGGCCGCAGATCGTCGTGTCCCGAAGCCATCCCGAGTTCATCCGTTCACTGTTCGAGCTAGAGGTGCCGGAGCTGGTCGATGGTGACGTCGAGATCCGGGCGATAGCCAGGGAGCCGGGTCACCGGACCAAGATTGCGGTCCTTTCCCACGATCCGAACGTCGACCCGGTCGGCGCCTGCGTCGGCGCTCGCGGCTCCCGAGTGAGGCAGGTAGTCAACGAACTGCGTGGCGAGAAGGTGGATATCGTCGAATGGCGTGAAGACACCCGGGCCTTCATTTCGGAGGCCCTCAGCCCGGCTCGCGTCAAAGAGGTTCGTCTGGACGAGGAAGAGATGGTGGCAACGGTCATCGTGCCGGACCATCAGCTTTCCCTTGCCATTGGCAAGGAGGGTCAGAACGCCCGTTTGGCGGCGCGTCTCACCGGGTACAAGATCGACATTCGCTCTGAGAGTCAGGATCTAGGACTCGACGTCGAGGATGAGGCCGGCGTGCCGGCCGCAGCGGACGAAGCGAGTACTGCTGCGGAGGCTGCGCCGCAAGAGGACGCTGCTGAGGACGCCGTTGAGGACGCCGTTGAGGACGCCGTTGAGGACGCCGTTGAGGACGCCGTTGAGGAAAAGACTGCGGAGGAGGTCGTAGCGAGCGCCGAGGGTATTGGCGACGACGCCGAAGAGGCCATCGCATCTGAGGACGCTGCTGAGGACGCCGTTGAGGACGCCGTTGAAGACGTGGTTGAAGACGCCGCACACGATGATGCCGGCGATGGCGTTGTCGAACAGGCAGACGTCGAACAAGAAGAAGAACAAGAGGCAGAAACTCCCGAAGACGAAGAAGATCCTGCGATCTAATCGTCTGCAACAATGGGATATCCCGGAGGTGACCGTTGGCTAAGAAGCGCGTATACGAACTAGCACGAGAACTTGGGCTGGAATCCAAGGACGTGCTGGAGCGCGCCCGCGAACTGGGCCTCGAGGTGAAGACCGCCTCGTCCGGACTCGATGAAGAGGGCGAGAGCCTGGTCGTCGGGTCCTACCAGGCACCGGATTCGCCGGCCGAAGCCGAGCCCGAGCCGGTCCCAACACCCGAGCCTGAACCGGCACCCGAGCCTGAACCGGCGCCCGAGCCCGCATCGGCGCCCGAGCCCGCATCGGCGCCCGAGCCCGCATCGGCGCCCGAGCCTGAGCCGGCGGCGGCACCTGTCCCTGAGGCCAAGCCGGCTACGGAGCCGGGCCCTGAGCCGGCCTCAGAACCCTCGGACGAGAAGGTCATCGCAGTAACCGAAGGCGTCACCGTTGCCGAGTTTGCGACCGAGATCGGCGAGCGCACCGGAAATGTCGTCAAGGAACTCATGGGGATGGGCGAGATGGTTCCGGGAGGCGGCACCATTCCTCACCACGCACTCGAAGCCCTCGGCAAGGTATTCGGGTATGAGGTTCTGGTCGATGAGAAGGTCGAAGAAGAGGAAGAGGCGACAGTTGAGCGCCACCTCGTCGAATACGAGGACGATCCTGCCAGCCTCAAGCCCCGTCCGCCGGTGGTCACGGTCATGGGGCACGTTGATCACGGAAAGACCCAGCTTCTCGACACTATCCGCAAGGCGAACGTCATCGCAGGCGAGGCCGGTGGTATCACCCAGCACATCGGCGCCTATCAGGTAGTCAAGGACGGAGACACGATCACTTTCCTCGACACCCCCGGTCACGAGGCGTTCACCGCCCTGCGCGCTCGCGGGGCCAATGTGACCGACATCGCAATCATCGTCGTTGCTGCCAACGACGGTGTTATGCCGCAAACCGCCGAAGCCATCGCTCATGCGCAAGCTGCCGACGTTCCGATCGTCATCGCCATCAACAAGATGGACCTCGAAACCGCCGACCCGTACGCGGTCAGGGCGGCCCTGACGCAGCACGGGATCGTCGTTGAAGATCTTGGCGGAGATGTGGTTGCGGCCGAGATATCGGCGCTGACGGGCGACGGGGTCGACGATCTACTCGAGATGGTGGCACTCGTTGCCGAGGTCGAGGAGCTCAAGGCCAACCCCAGCGCCCCTGCGGTCGGCACGGTGATCGAGAGCCGCCTCGAAGTAGGCCGTGGTCCCGTGGCGACGGTGGTCGTGCAACGAGGGACCCTCAAGCAGGGCAGCTCGATCGTCGCCGGAGGCGTTTCCGGAAGAGTCAGGGCGATGTTCGATGACCAGGAGAAGCAAGTGAAAGTGGCAGGTCCGTCGGCACCGGTCCTCGTCATGGGATGGGACGACGTCCCCAGTGCTGGCGATATGTTTGAGATCGTCAAGAATGATCGCACCGCACGCAAGCTTGCCGATGAACGGAAACATCTGGTGCGATCGGCGACGCACATCGTGCCGACAGCCACACAGAGGTTGGAAACCCTCCTCGAAAACCTACGGACCGCCGATCATGCTGAGTTGCGGATAGTCGTGAGGGCGGATGCAATGGGTTCGCTCGAAGCCATTCGCGACTCCGTCAAGAAGATCACGAGGGAGGACGGCAAGGTGTCCGTCATCCAGGGCGCGGTCGGGGGAGTGACCGCCAACGACGTGATGCTGGCCGAGGCTTCCGATGCCATCATCTACGGCTTCAACGCCCGGCCGGATGCAGCGGCTCGCGCTGCAGCAAAAGACACCGGTATCGACATTCGGACCTTCTCCATCATCTATGAACTGCTCGACGACATCGAGGGTCTGCTGCTTGGTGAACTGGCTCCGGAGGAGGTCGAAGCGTTCCTCGGTGTTGCCGACGTGCGTGAAGTCTTCCGTGCTCCCCGACTCGGCAAGGTGGCCGGGTGCTACGTCACGGAGGGCGAGATCAATCGCAATGCCCGTGCCCGTGTGGTCCGAGACGGCGTGGTCGTCTACGAAGGCCGCATCATTTCGCTACGGCGTTTCAAAGACGATGTTCCATCCGTTGCGGTCGGCTTTGAGTGCGGCATCGGGTTGGAGAACTTCCGAGACATCAAGGAAGGCGACACGATCGAGTCGTTCGAGGTTCGCGAGATAGCGCGCATCTAACTCCGGCGGATCCCGGGCGAGGTCATCATGTTTGCAGCCGTAATGCGTCTCGACCTACGGATACGCGACGCTCACTCGCTGAAGGAGAAGCGGCACGTGGTCAAGGGCCTCGTGGGGCATCTGGCCCGCACCTACGGGGTGGCCGTGTCCGAAGTCGATCATCAAGAGCTATGGAATCGGGCCACGCTCGGAGTGGCTGCCGTGGCGCCGCATGCGTCACACCTCGACCGTATCCTGCACACTGTGGAGAGCCACGTCAGAGAACGACGCGACGTCGAGGTGCTTGGCGTCGCGGTAAATCACCTGGAGAACCCGGAATGAGCAAGCCGCCATCCAATCGAATGCGCAAGGTGAACGAACTCATCAGGGAAGTTGTCGCCGAAGAGGCGACCGAGTTGAAGGACCCGCGGATTGGGTTTCTGACTATCACCGGGGCGGACACCGCACCAAACCTGCGCAACGCCATTGTCTTCTATTCGGTGATCGGCGACGACGAGCAACACGTGGAGACTGCCCGAGCGCTCAAGAGCGCCGCACCTCGCTTTCAGGCGGCGATCGCGTCTCAGACCAGACTCAAGTACACGCCGGTTCTGGAGTTTCGTGTCGACCCCGCCATCGGCGAGGGGTTGCGCATGGACCGGCTGCTCCACGAACTCCAGGAGGAAGGCGACTCATGAACGAATCCATCGCAAAAGCGGTCGCCGTTTTGCACTCCGCCGAGACCATCGTGACCATGGGTCATATCGGGCCCGACGGCGATGCGCTTGGGTCGATGCTTGCGGTTGCCGCCGGCGCTGAGAACGCCGGAAAGACCGCCTTTGCCACGTTCGGCGAGCCGTTCGTGGTCGGCAAGCAGTTGCGGTTTCTCGACACCAGCTTGCTGACTCCGCCGCTTCAGGTACCGGAAGATCTGGATGTTGCCGTTGTGGTCGACACCGGTGTTCCCCATCGTCTCGGCAGCGCGTTGCCCATTGCGCAGCGAGCGAAAACTCTGATCGTCATCGACCATCACTTGTCCCAGGATCCTGAGTTCGGGGACATCAAGGTTGTGGACACTGCTGCAGGCGCAGCCGCCGAGATCGTGTATCAGCTTCTCGTCGCCGCCGATTGGCCGATCACGCGCGAGATCGCCACAGCGCTCTACACCGGCATCGTTACCGACACCGGCAGGTTCCAGTATGAAGCCACCAGCCCCGGCGTCCATCGCATAGCGGCCAGCCTGCTCGAGGCAGGCGTCTCCCCGCCGGCAGTCGGGCAGAAGGTGTACGAGGAGGCGCCGTTCGGCTATCTCCACGTCGCTGGTGCCGTGATGAGTAGGGCCAAACTAGATGCGGACCGCAAGCTCGTGTGGTCGGTTCTCTACAAGGAAGACCTCGCCGCGGAAGAATTGCGCTACGAGGATGCCGACGGGCTCATCGACCTTGTCCGAATCGCAGACGAGTCCGATGTTGCCTGTCTGTTGCGCGAGATCGGAGACAAGAAGTTCAAGGGAAGCTTGCGCTCGCGAGGACGGGTCGACGTGAGCGTGGTTGCCGCTGGTTTTGGAGGGGGCGGCCACCACAACGCTGCCGGATTCGTCGCCGACGGGACCCCGGAATCGATCATCGACGCCATCGCAGATTCGCTTTCATGACAGATTCGGTACCGGCCGGGTTTCTGTTGATCGACAAGCCATCCGGCTGGACGTCACACGACGTCGTTGCCAAGCTGCGCGGTCTGCTTCGGGTGAAGAAGGTGGGCCACGCTGGAACCCTCGACCCAATGGCAACCGGGCTCGTGGTCGTCGGCATTCAGCGGGCGACACGGTTGTTGCGCTTCGTCCAGTCGGCTCCAAAGGAGTACCTGGCGCGGGCCGTGTTCGGAGTCGCCACAGACTCCCTCGACGCGGATGGCGCAATTCTCGAGCGAGACCCTATGGACTTCGCCGAGGCCGAGTTGCGCGAAGTAATGGACCGCTTTGTCGGGACGATCGCACAGATCCCGCCGATGGTCTCGGCCAGGAAGATCGGGGGCAAGAAACTCTACGAGCTCGCTCGTCAGGGCGTTGAGGTGGAGAGGGAGGCGCGCGATATCGAGATCCACAGCCTCGATCTCGTGGAGTTTGCCCCTCAGCAATACCCCGAGGTGGTATTCCGGACAGTGTGCAGCACAGGCACCTATGTACGCACCCTTGCCGACGACATGGCGCAGGCTCTGGGCGGTCGGGCCCATCTCAGCGCTCTTCGCCGCATTCGCAACGGCTCGCTGCACGTTGAGGACGCCTTGAGTGTCGGTGATGTCGAGAAGGCTGTGATCGAAGGGACTATCCGCGGCATCGTGCTCTCACCCCGGGAAGGGCTTCCTGACCTGCCGCAGATCGACGTCGGCAGTGCCGTAGCCGCCGGGATACGCAACGGTCTGGCATTTCCTGCCGCCGCCATCGGCGCCGGGAAAGGCGTTGTAGGACCGGTCCGCCTTGTTGATGAGGCGGGTGACCTCCTTGCCGTTTACAGCCTTGCCGAAGGCAGAGCGACAGCGGAGGTCGTTCTCTCTTGAAGGTCCTCGAAGGCGACTACCGCACATGGACTCCGCTGGATGAGCCGACGGCAGTGACAATCGGCGTGTACGACGGCGTCCACCTGGGTCATCAGCAGGTGCTGCGCTCGCTGGCCGACACCGGTCTCCCTGTGGTTGTCGCCACCTTCCGCGACCATCCGGTCGGGACGATCGCCCCCGCAGAGGCACCTGGACTGCTGACCGACATCGACCGACGCCTCGACATACTTGCCGAAATGGGCGTTTCCGCCACGGCGGTGATCGATTTCAACGAAGAGTTCCGCAATCTCACTGCCGAAGCTTTTGTGGAGGAGCTGCTGGTAGCCACGTTGCGGGCACGCTGGGTTGCGGTCGGCCGCGGGTTCCGGTTTGGACATCGACAACTCGGCGATGTCGCTCTGCTGCGGGCGCTCGGCGAACTCCACGACTTCACCGTTGGCGACATTGCCATCGTCGAGGAAGGCGTCCCTGTCCGATCCACGGTCATCAGAGCTCTGCTGCGAGAGGGGCACGCCGCCGCGGCACATCGTTTGCTGGGCCGGCCCCACAGATTGCAGGCCACGGTGGTGCCGGGCGATCAGCGAGGACGGCATATCGGCTTTCCCACGGCAAACGTGGAGACTGCTCCCGGCCTCATCGTTCCTGGATCGGGTGTGTATGCGGCCTACGCCCTTGTTGAGGGCGTGCGACACGCTGCTGTCGTCAACATCGGCACCCGGCCCACGTTCGGTGGTACGGAGTCGGTGGTCGAGGCGCACCTTTTGGACTTCGCCGGTGACCTCTACGGACGGGAGCTGGCGCTCGACTTCATCGTGAGACTCCGATCAGAGAGGAAGTTTTCCGGGGTCGAGGAGCTCGTTGCGGCAATCAGCAATGACGTGCAATCTGCAAGGCACGTGTTGGAGGGATTGGTATGAGTCGGAGACAAGTCGAATCGGGATCACCGTACGAGAAGCTATACGGTTTCTCTCGGGGGCTGCGGCGCGGTTCCCGCGTGGAGGTCGCGGGCACGGCGCCCATACCTCCGGCCGGTCAGCCGGTCGCCGCATCGGCGTACGATCAGATGATGAGGTGCGGCGAAATCACAATCCGCGCCTTGGAGCAGCTGGGAAGCTCGGCCGACGATGTCGTCCGTACGCGGATGTTCATCACGGATCCGACGGATGCGGACGAGGTCGGTAGAGCTCACGGCGAGTTGTTCGGTGTCGCCAGACCAGTTGCGACGATGGTTGTGGTGGCCGGTCTACTTGATCCCGAGTGGAAGGTGGAGCTCGAGGTCGAAGCGGTTGCCGACCGCTAGCCACGCCTGAGACGCCGGGGGACCAGCGGCCGGGGGTGGTTGAATTGCGCCTAAGTTGGGAGCCGTAATCGCTCGACAGCGCCGCGTGGAGGGGATTCATGAAGCCGCTCAAGACCTATGCCGTTCTGCCCCGACTTCCGGAAGCCTTACTGCCCTTGAGACGAGTCGTCTATGACCTGCACTGGGCCTGGAATCACGACGCCATAGAGTTGTTTCGCAGGCTCGACCGCGATCTGTGGGAATCCAGCGGTCACAACCCCGTACTCATGTTGGGAACCATTACCCAGGATCAACTCGATGCGGCTGCCGTGGACCCGGCATTCCTTGCACATCTCGAACGAGTGGCCACCGAGTTTGACGCCTACAGCGAAGCGGATAACACGTGGTTCAAGCGAACCCACGATGGAGAGACAGATCTGCGAGTCGCCTATCTATCACTCGAGTTCGGAATCACCGAGTGCCTGTCGATCTTTGCAGGTGGCCTCGGCATCCTTGCGGGCGATCATCTCAAATCAGCCAGCGATCTGGGGATCCCGTTGACGGGAGTCGGGCTCCTCTACCAAGAAGGGTATTTCCGGCAGCGCCTCAATGAGGCGGGCTGGCAGCAGGAGACATACGAGGCGAATGACTTCCACAACCTGCCCGTAGATCGAGTGACCGAGACGGACGGAACACCTCTGACGGTGAGCGTCCCGTTCCCCGGGCGTGATGTGACTGCCTACGTTTGGCAAACGAGAGTTGGAAGAGTCGACCTGTACCTGCTCGACACCAACCATCCCGACAATACCGTCGACGATCGCCGGGTCACCGACCAGTTATACGGAGGGTCGCGTGAGACCCGGATGAAGCAGGAGATTCTGCTTGGTGTCGGTGGGTTCCGCGCTCTCGAGAAGCTCGGTATCGAGCCTTCGGTCTATCACATGAACGAGGGCCATTCGGCATTCCTCATCCTGGAGTGGATAACCCGCCTCATGCAGGCTCGAGGAATGACGTTCGCTGAGGCAAAGGAGGCCGCGGGGGGTCTGGTGTTCACGACGCACACCCCGGTTCCGGCCGGTCACGACTATTTCAGTCCGGGATTGGTGGAGAAGTATCTGGGTCGCTACGCATCGAGCTTCGGCATGAACATCGATGACTTCCTGGCTCTGGGAAGGAGAAACCCTCAGGACCGGTCGGAGGAGTTCTGCAACACCATCCTGGCCCTCGAAGGCGCTGCCTTCTCCAACGGTGTCAGCAAGCTCCACGGCGTGGTGAGCCGTGAAATGTGGACAGACCTCTGGCCGAAGCACCCCGTCGACGAGATCCCGATTTCCTCAGTAACCAACGGCGTACATGCGAAGACGTGGGTATCCAAGGAGATGAAGGATCTCTACGACCGCTACCTCGGCCCACAGTGGCGGGAGGAGCCGGCCGATGCCGCAATCTGGAGACGGATGGCCGAAGTGCCGCTCGCTGAACTGTGGCGGACTCGTCAACGGCGCCGCGACCGTCTGGTCGCCTTTGCGCGCCGAAGGCTGCGCCGGCAGCTCGAAGCAAGAGGGGCGCCACAGGCTGAGGTCGATATGGCCGACGTGGTTCTCGATCCGAACGCGCTCACCATCGGTTTCGCCCGCCGGTTCGCCACCTACAAGAGGGCCACCCTGGTCCTCCAGGACACAATCCGGCTGGCACGACTCATGGGCGACGCCGATCGCCCCGTACAGATCATCTTTGCCGGGAAGGCGCATCCCGCAGACAACGGCGGCAAGGAACTCATCAAGCAGATCATCGATCTAACCCGCGATCCCGGCATCCGTCGCCATCTGGTGTTCATTTCCGATTACGACATGTCGGTTGCGCGCTACCTGGTTCAGGGCGCCGATGTGTGGTTGAACACGCCGGTCCGCCCATTGGAGGCGAGCGGGACCAGTGGCATGAAAGCGGCCGTCAACGGCGTTTTGAACATCAGCACCCTCGACGGTTGGTGGGATGAAGCCTATGAGACCGATGTTGGCTGGGCCATCGGGCGGCGAGACCCGGTTGCCGATCCCGATCAACGCGACCGCTTCGAAGCGCAGGCCCTCTACGACCTGCTGGAGCGGGACGTCGTGCCGCTGTTCTACGACCGCAGCCCTGATGGGCTTCCTCGAGGCTGGGTAAGCAAGATCGAATCCGCCATGTCGAAGCTGAACCATCAGTACAACACGCACCGCATGGTCAAGGAGTACACCGAGAAGTACTACCTCCCAGCATCGAACCGCCAGCAGCGTATGGCGGCGCACGAGGGAGAACGGGCCCGTGATCTTGCGGGCTGGAAGGCCCGTATCGCTGCCGGATGGGCGAATGTCCGTATCCTCCGGGTGGATAGCGCGGCCGCCTCCGAAATCGAGGTGGACGACGAGATGACAGTGCGTGCGGAAGTCCACCTGGCCGGGATGACCGCTGACAACGTGACGGTCGAGTTGTATCAGGGTCGGGTTGATGCGGCAGGCGAGTTGCGGCAGGAGAAAACCACTGAGATGGAACCAGTTGATGCCTCAGGCGACGATCACTGGTTCGAAGCCCGCGGAGTCCGGTTCGACAAAAGCGGCCTCCACGGGTTCACGGTCAGGGTCTTGCCCCGCCACCCGGATCTGGTGAATCCGCACCGCATGGGTCTTATTGCCTGGGGGTGACGGTGTCTGGCGTACGTGAGCGCTGTATACAGCGCTCACGTACGCCAGACGCGTGATGTGGGCGCAGTAGCCTCTCTGCCATGAGCAGATTCAGGGTTGCCCTCATATCGACGGGGGGGACCATCGAAAAGACGTATCAACCAGGTTCGGGGGAGCTGCGCAACGAGACGAGCGTGCTCGACCACATGCTCGGGCAGCTGCGACTCGGCGAACTCGCCATCGAGCGAATCCACTTGATGAACAAGGACAGCCTCGAGATGGATCAGGCGGATCACGACCTCATTGCCGTCACGGTGGGCGACGCAGCCCGGCGAAGCGACGGCGTCGTGGTGGTCCATGGCACCGACCGTCTCGCAGAGAGCGGGGAAGTGACGCACCGTGCTGGGGTTCCCGGCGCACCGGTCGTCTTCACCGGCGCGATGCGGCCCTACGAGCTACGCGACACTGATGCGTTGCAGAACCTGACCGAAGCGCTCCTTGCAGTTCAACTGCTCGATCCGGGCGTATACGTTGTCATGCACAACAAGGTTTTGCGATTCCCCGGCGTAGCAAAAGACCACGAGATCGGTACTTTTGTGAGGGGCAGCTAGCCGGCAGTTGGCGGAATCGTACAACGTGTTACAATCCTCGCCGGACGCTCGTCCGCGCTTTCTTCCCTCAAAGGAAACTTCTGCGTGAAAGACACGAAGACGATTATCGAAGAACATGGGCTGCACGACTCGGACACGGGTTCGCCCGAGGTCCAGGTTGCGTTGCTCTCCGAGCGCATCAGCCACCTCACCGAGCATTTGAAGGTCAATACAAAAGACCATCACAGCCGGCGGGGTCTGTTGATGATGGTCGGCAAGCGCCGACGGCTCCTCAAGTACCTCAGGAACCAGGATGTCGAGAGGTATCGCAGCCTCATCGCCAGTCTTGGACTGAGGCGATAGAGAACCCCGGAGGGCGGCCTAGTGCCGCCTTCTGCGTGTTCCAACGGGAACCACAGGTTCCCGAGACAACAGAAAGCGGGGGATAGCTCTCAGTTGTCAGTGGTCGGGTTTCGACCGCCCCGAAGCTCGACCACTGCCAATTGTCCGCTCTCCTCCCATATCTAAGGAGACGCGCGTGGCAGAGACCACAGTACGCGGTCGCATTGGCGACAAAGAGCTCGTCCTATCGACGGGCAAACTTGCTCTCCTCGCAGACGGCGCCGTCGTCGCCAGCATTGGCGACACCGACGTCCTTGTAACGGCTACTTCCAGCCGCAAGATGCGCGAGGGTGCAGATTTCTTTCCACTCACAGTGGATGTAGAAGAGAGGATGTACGCCGTTGGGCGTATCCCCGGTTCGTTCTTCCGACGTGAGGGACGGGCAACAGAGAAGGCAACACTGACGGCACGGTTGATTGACCGGCCGCTTCGTCCTTCATTCCCCAATGGGTTCCTCTATGAGACCCACGTTGTGGCAACCATTCTTTCGGCCGATCTGGTCAACGACTACGACGTGCCGGCGCTGAATGCTGCGTCGGCGGCTCTTACCGTCAGCCCGATTCCCTTCCTGGGTCCCCTGGGTGCGGTAAAGCTGGCGCTCAGCAACGGCGAGTGGATTCCATTCCCGACCTTCGAAGAACTCGAAGAGTCTGTCTTCCAGCTCGTCGTAGCCGGCAAGCGCAACGCCGCAGGTGATGTCGATATCGCCATGGTCGAGGCCGGGGCCACCGAGCACGGCCATCGCATGGTCGATGGTGGCCAGCCCGCCAGCGACGAAGACACCATCACCCGTGGGCTCGAAGAGGCCAAGGGTTACATCGGGCAGATCATCGACCTTCAGGTCGAGCTGCGCGCCCAGGCCGGGGAAATCAACCCTGTCGAATTCCCGGTGACCGAGGACTACTCGGCTGAGCTCTATGACCGCGTTGCGGCCATCGCTCAGCCCAAGTTCGAGGCGCTCGGCACAATCGTCGACAAGCACCAGAGGCAGGATGCCGAGTCCGCGGCCGCGGACGAAACAATGGCTGCTCTCGAAATCAGCGAAGATGACGAGGCCACCCTCAGGGCCGCCAAGAAGGCCATCAAGGCAGTCCACAAGAAGGTGATGCGTTCCCGCGTTGTCGGCGAAAGCGTCCGCATGGACGGTCGCGGGCTGACCGATGTCCGTCCTATCGACATCGAGGTCGGTCTGCTCGGTCAGGCACACGGTTCCGCGATGTTCAAGCGTGGCGAGACCCAGGTGCTCAACACCACCACCCTCGGCATGCTTCGCATGGAGCAGATGCTCGACACCATCGATCTCGAAGAGTCGAAGCGGTACATGCATCACTACAACTTCCCGCCGTTCTCCACCGGAGAGACGGGTTTCATGCGTGGCCCGAAGCGACGCGAGATCGGGCACGGTGCCCTGGCTGAGAAAGCCCTGCTCCCGGTGATTCCGCCGATCGAGGACTTCCCCTACGCCTACCGCCTCGTATCCGAGGTTCTCATGTCAAACGGGTCCAGCTCGATGGCATCGGTTTGCGGATCTTCCATGTCTCTGATGGACGCCGGCGTGCCGATCGAGGCACCGGTGGCGGGTATCGCCATGGGGCTCATCGAGCAGGACGGCAAGTACGTCACGCTCACCGACATCCTCGGTGCTGAGGATCATCTTGGTGACATGGACTTCAAGGTCGCCGGGACCCGTGAGATGATCACGGCGCTCCAGCTCGACACGAAGATCGAGAGCCTCCCCGCCGAGATTCTGGTCAAGGCGATGGGCCAGGCCCGTGATGCCCGCCACTTCATCTTGGACAAGATGACTGAAGCGCTCGCCGGTCCGCGTGAGGAACTGGCGGCCAACGCCCCGAAGATCGAAGCGATCGAGATCCCGAAGGACAAGATTGGCGAGGTCATCGGACCAAAGGGCAAGACGATCCGGGAGCTCGAGGAGGAGACCGGAGCGACCATCGAGATCGACGACGAGGGAATCGTTCGGGTTGGCGCATCCGACACCGCTTCGATGGAGTTAGCGCGTGAGCGCATCCTTGCAATCGGCTTCCCGCCCGAGGCAAACGTCGGCGAGACATACGAAGGCGAGGTCGTCAACATCACCAAGTTCGGCGCCTTCGTCAACATCCTCCCCGGCCGCGACGGCTTGCTGCACATCTCGAAGATGGGCGGAGGCAAGCGGATCGAGAAGGTCGAAGACGTTCTTGCTCTCGGCGACAAAGTCAACGTGCTGGTGCGCGAGATCGACGACCGCGGCAAGGTCAGCCTTGACCTCGCCGAGGGCGTGCAGCTCGTGACCGAGGACACGCCGACCTCCAGCGGTGGAGGCGAGCGATCCGGGCGGCGCGATGGTGATCGCGGCCGAGATCGTGACCGGGGTCGTGACCGTGGCGACCGTGGCGACCGTGGTGGTCGGGGTCGGGGCCGTGATCGTGACCGCAGCCGTGACGATCGGCGTGAGAGCAGCTCTAACCGTACCGTTGTCTCCTTCGAGGACGAGTTCGAGAAGGGGATCTAGACCCACTAGCTACAGGACTGAGGCCCCTGCGATCGCAGGGGCCTCAGTCGCGTTTGAGGGTCTGTGAGGTACGGCTAGTGCCTCTTTGGGCGCTTGAGCGAGGTCACGACTGAACCTCGGCTCGGATTGGCGACCCGATCGTCTTGGGATCGCCGCATCCTTGTCTGTCCTCCCGGCTGATTCCGGCTCAGGCGACGATCAGTTCGCCTCCCTGGACCCGAGGTTCAGTCCTCGAGGACGAAGGTGAGCTTCATGTCTACGCGGAAGTGCTTGATCGTGCCGTCTTCGGCAATGACGACCTTTTGCTCCGAAATCCAGGCCCCTCGAATCCCCTCGATGGTGCGTTGTGCCTTGGAGATACCCTTGCGGATGGCATCCTCGAAAGACCCGGGTGAGGTAGACGTGATCTCAATCACCTTCGCAACAGACACTGCAGGCTCCTCTCGTAGGGAGTGTCGTTGAGAAGGGTACCGCGTCGGGAGGCGCACAACGAGTCGATCCCGCACGACTGATTGTCGGTACGCCGACCAGGGCGGATCTGGTCGGTTACCAGCGATGCGCCAGGTTGGCGCCGAGGATTCCCCCGGCAGCGCCGCCGACGAGAAGCCAAAGAAGCGGGAGCCATCCGGTGACAACGCCAATCAGTATCCCGAGGATGGCGCCTACCACGATGCCGACCCGCATCCCGTTTATCCAGTCGTAATTGGTGTGCCCGGGCCGTTTCTGGGGATCTTGCATGGAGCCTCCGCCGTCTCCTTCCATCGTATCTCTACGCATGGCTCAGTACGAGGAGCAATCCTGGCGATAGATAGGGCGACGGATCCGGTGCCTCCGTGGGGGAACCGGACCCGGGACCGATAGCGTCCAACCCGGTATACGACATGGGAGACCCGGATGAGCCCGAGATCGACACCCACCTGGAAAAAGATCGCCGCCTTGCTGACCGTGTTGCTCCTGATCCTTGCGGCCTGCGGGAGCAACGACGACAGTGGGACAGCGTCGGAGACAACCGCCGCAGCCGCCGGCTCTGAAGCGATCAGCGAGGAGCTGGACGACTCGGGTGATGATGGCGGTACCGGGGCTCCCGCTCCGGCCGACGAGGCAAAAGCCGACGCTCTTGGCAGCGGGGGCGTGGATGCGGCCTTTCTGCAGACCAGGTCATTGGGGCGGGACATCATCTTCACCGCCGACATGACGGTGGCGGTGGTCGACGTGGCCGCGGCCAGCGCGGAGGCGACGAGGATTATCGAGGAACTCGGGGGGTTCCTTTTCGGGCAAGAATCCACCGGAGAGCCCGAGCCGATCAGCCGGTTGACGTTCAAAGTTCTTCCCGGTGACTTCCAGCAGGCATTGGCCAGACTGGGCACCGTCGGCGACATCCGCACCCAGACCGTATCGGCGGACGACGTCACCGAGAGGGTCGTCGATCTGGAGAGCAGGATCAGCACAGCCGAGGCCAGCGTCGAGCGTCTCAAGGGATTCCTCGAGGAAGCGAGCGACATCGAGACGATCGCCGAGCTGGAAAACCAGCTGCTCCGGCGCGAGACGGACCTCGAGACGATGCGCGGGCAGCTGAGGACTCTGCAAGACAGGGTTGACCTCGCCACGATCTACCTGACTCTCACTGAGGCCCTGAGCGCGCCGGGTTTCGACCTCGATGTCAGCGGATTCGCCGGCCACGACGACGGGATCTCTTGTCCCGCCGATGGTCGGATCAGCGTTGAAGAGGGTGAGAAGGCGACAGTCTGTTTCGAGATAACCAATGTCGGGGACACTCCGCTGGCGGGTTTCACGCTGCGTGACGCGGTCCTCGACATCGAACTCGCCGATCTGATAGTGGTCTGGGGCGATCCCAGCGGGATCCTCGAGCCGGGGCAGTCTCTCGTGCTGGCTCACGAAATCACGGTGGAGCGCAACCAGCGAACCCAAACCCGGGTGAGTGCCGAGCCGGTCAACGAGGAAGGCAATCGTGTCGAGGGCCGTGAGGTTGCGAGCACCGTTTCCATGAGTATCGAAGCGGTCGATCCCGGCGGGCTTCCCGGTTTCCAGGACGGGCTGGAGGCCAGCTGGGATGCGCTTCTTGCCATAGGCGGGCTCATAGTCCTGTTTGCGGGCGCGCTGCT
The DNA here is from genome assembly GCA_947258985.1 of uncultured Acidimicrobiaceae bacterium. Lineage (GTDB taxonomy): Bacteria > Actinomycetota > Acidimicrobiia > Spongiisociales > UBA5794 > JAAETI01. The sequence goes on along the minus strand of CAMYKI010000004.1, from coordinate 63,807 downwards.
CCCGTTCATCTGGGTCATCCCGATTCTCTGGCTGGTGTGGCGGTGGCGGCAGCGTCGGATAGCGGCCTATGAGAGCGAGGGCAAGAAGGCGGCAACGCCTCCGTCGGCCGATGACGAACCGGCCGTCGAACCTGAGGCCGTTGAACCGGCCGCCGTTGAACCTGAGGCCGAGGAACCAGTGGAAGAACCAGCCGCAGGGTCGGAGGGGGACCCGGCATCCGAAAAGGAAGCCGAATAGCGACGCCGTCCGATAGCAAAGAGCCCGTGGAGAAGGGCGCCCGGTTGCGTCGGGAGCCCTCTCCCTTTCGGGCGGAGCGAAGCTGCCGGGGGAGTCAGGGGAGTTTTCGCGGTCTCAACGTTCCCCTTGTCTATCGAACATATGTTCGATAGTGTGGAGTGCCCTGAGAGGCGGAGACGGTGGCGGGCGCGGTAAATCTGGAGCAATTGATACCGGCATCCGAGCTCGGCGCGCCCGATCTCTTGACGTTGCAGCCGGGGCGAGTGACCGGGCTGATCGGTCACCCCGGTTTTGGGTTGACCCGGCTCGGTCTTGTGATGTTGGCCTCGCGAGAGAAGCTGGGCACCGTGGCGTATCTCGACGTGCGGGGTTGGCTCAGCCCTCCGGCGGCATGGGAGAGCGGAATATCACCGGAGCGGTTGGTGATTGTGCGCTGCAGCGGCCGCAACCGCATCGGCGTCGGCCTGAGTGGCGGCCCTCCGGGCTGGCTCATCTCCGACTAGAGGCCCGCCACGTGCAATGGGAAGGAGCCGGGCAAGGGCACGGTCGTCTTGTGAATCGCAAACTTGTTTTTGAGGCATCGGGAAAAGCGATGCGCGGCATGACACGTCTCATCGAGGTAGAGGATGATGGAACGAACGCTCTGCGTTTGGTTTCCGGACTGGCCGTTGCGCCGGCCGGACGTGCCACCGGCTGAGCCCTGCCATGCCATAGATGACAAGAACCTGGTTGTCGCTATCAACAAGGTTGCCGCCGATGCGGGAATCAGGGTCGGTATGCGGCGCCGTGAAGCCGAGGCGATCTGCCCAACGGTTGCCACCATCGAGCACGACCCCGGAGCGGAGATGACCCGGTTTGAGCGGGTGGCGGTTGCCGTCGAAACCCTGATTCCGCGTATCGAGGTCGTGATTCCCGGCTTGATCCTGGCACCCATCACCGGGGCGGTGCGCTACTTCGGTGGCGAAGGATCATTGGTTGATCGTGTTGCCAAAGAGATAGATGCCGTTGCCGGTCGAGGCTTCCGCATAGGGCTTGCCGCCGGACCGTTTGCCGCCAGACGGGCTGCCGAGATGGCCACCGACGATGATCCCATGTTCATCGTTGACGATGACGACGCTTTCCGAGGAAACCTCGACGTCGCCGCTCTCGACAGCGAGGACATGGCTGCGGTCTTTCGCTGGCTGGGGATCAGCACCCTCGGCGAGTTGGCGGCTTTGCCTAGAGAAGCGATTGTATCCCGCTTTGGTCCCGATGGTTTGAGGGCGCACCGTTTGGCGACGGGCGAGGATCGAGATACCCGGAACCGGGTCATTGCCGACGATTTGAGCATTGAGGAGAAGTTCGAACCACCTCTCGAGAACCTGGAGCAAGCTGCCTTTGTCGCCAGAGGGTTGGCTCATCAGCTACTTGCTTCGCCGATGTTGCAGGGCAGCATTCCGCATCGCATAGAGGTTGAAGCAGAGGCGGCCGATGGTGCGGTGCGCAACAGGACATGGCGCAGTGCCGACCCCTTCAACGAGGCAATGCTGGCGGAACGAGTCCGTTGGCAACTACAAGCATGGCTCGACACCGCTCGTCTGCGTAGCGGGCCGGGTATTCGAGGCGGCCTGGTTCGTCTCCGGATAATGCCTGCCGATCTTTCGGACGACGGTCGCCAGCTTGCGCTCGACGAGGATGCTTTATCCGCCGCCGAGTCGCAGCGCGCCTTTGCCCAGACCCAGGCCATCGTCGGAGAGGGTGACGTGCTGCAGGCAATACCCCAGGGGGGTCGTGATCCGGGCGAACGAGCTCTGTGGTACCGCTGGGGAGAGCATCCACCCGCCCCGGAACGTGACCCGAGGGCTCCGTGGCCGGGACGCATCCCGGTTCCGTCACCCGCTCTCGTCCCAAAGGAGCCCTATCCACTCGAAGTCGACTGGGATGACGGGCTGCCCGTTCGAATCAGGCTCGGCAGTCGGTGGGTAGAGGTCATTTCCTGGGCGGGCCCGTGGCGCAAGGTGGGCCGCTGGTGGGATGGAGAGCATCCTGCAGATCGCTACCAACTAGTCACATCTGCCGGGGCATTCCTGTGCACGGTCGTCGCCGGCAAGACCTATATGACCGGGGTCTACGACTGATGCAAGATCCGGAACTGCCTCTCAATTACGTCGTAGACCTGGGTCCGCAGCGCATCGATGTCCTTCACGGTCAGGTGCGCCGTCTCTATGGGCTCGTGGATCACAACGTTGCCATCGCCTCTGTAAAACACCTTGGACCCGGGTGGCCACACCTCCCATGTACCGTTCACCGTTACCGGCACCACCGGCAGCCCTGTCGAGATGGCCATGCGAAACGCCCCTTTCTTGAAGGGGTGCAGTTCGCCGTCGCGACTCCGGGTCCCCTCGGGAAACACGATGAGCGAATAGCCGTTTTTCTTGGCCTTGGCGACGCCTTCGTTGATGGCCGCATAGGAGGCTGCCCCCGCCCCGCGGTCGATCTTGACGATACCGGCAACGTTGAGCGCCTGAGCAAAGACCGGAATCTTGTACAACTCCTTCTTTGCCAGGAACCTGATCGGCGTCGGGATGGCCCGGAACAGTAGAGGGATATCGAAGTTGGAAAGGTGGTTGGCGAGGAAGAAGTACTGCGTTCCCGGCTGGACGTGTTCGGTACCCGCGACCTTCCAACGAAGTGGGGCAACGGCGAGGAATGCACTGCTCCACAGATTGACGAAGAACTCGCCGGCTCGGCGGAAACCCAGTGTCATCACCAGAACAAAGATTGCCGACAGAAGGATCGTGAACACCCAGAACAGGGGCACAACGATCACAGATTTGATGCCGAGAAGTATCTTCCGAGCCATCGCAGTAGCGTAGTCCAACCGTTCCCGAGCGCTCCGGAGGCTTCGTGCGGCAACTGAGCAACGATCAGGCGCGTCGCATCGCGTTGGCGGCGCAGGGGTTCGCTGATGCCCGGCCCCGAGGAAGGGTGGATCGTCGCCACTTCCGGCGTGTCATCGACAGGGTCGGTCTGCTGCAACTGGATTCGGTCAATGTGCTGCAACGATCTCACTATTTGCCGATGTGGGCACGTCTCGGTCCGTATTCGATAGACGCTCTAGATGAGTACACCGCGCGGAGCGGGGAGATGTTCGAGTACTGGGCCCATGAGGCATCGGTGCTGCCGGTGGAGCGTTACCCGCTACTGAGGTGGCGGATGGCAGAGATAGAGCCGTGGCGCCGGATCAAGGGGATCATCGGCGGCCATCCGGGTTATGTCGATTCGGTCTACGACGAGATCGCGGCTCATGGGCCGTTGACGGTGTCCGATCTATCGGACCCGGGCGACCGCACCGGGCCGTGGTGGGGCCACGGCAAGGGAAAGGTTGCGCTTGACTGGTTGTTCGCCAAAGGCCGGGTGGCGGCCTACCGGAACGGCAATTTTGGCCGGCTCTACGACCTACCGGAGCGGGTAGTCGTCGCCGAATATCTGCACTCGCCGGCTGTGGAGAAGCGCGATGCCTTCCGCAAGTTGCTGGTGCTGGCGGCCCGCCACCACGGAGTTGGCACGGCCACCGATCTGGCCGACTACTACCGGCTGCACCGACCCACGTCGCGCTCTGTGATTGACGAACTGGCGGGAGAAGGGGAGATACGGGAAGTCCGGGTGGAGGGCTGGAAACACCCCGGGTACATGCATCCGGAAGCGAAGCTCCCGCGCAAGATCTCCGGAGCTGCGTTGATCAGTCCGTTCGATTCGCTCGTCTGGGAGCGTGACCGGACGGAGCGGTTGTTTGGGTTCCGCTACCGGATCGAGATCTACGTGCCTCAGCCAAAGCGTGTCTACGGCTACTACGTGTTGCCGTTTCTCGTTGACGGCGAACTAGTGGGTCGGGTTGACCTCAAGTCTGATCGCAAGGCTTCCACATTGCTGGTGCAGGGTGCGTACAACGAAGACGGTCGAAACCCGGGCGACGTCGCCGTCCGGCTTGCGCCCGAGATCACATCCATGAGCGAATGGCTCGGTCTGAAGGATGTGAAAGTGGCGAAGCGGGGCAACCTGGCAGCGGCTCTTCGGGAACTGCTGTAAGCCTTCCTACAGGAAAACGGCCGTGACTTCGGACTCCACCAGGAGCCGGAATTCCGCGCCGGTATTCCAATCCTTGAAAACCAGGTCGCCGGAGTCGGCCTCTTGGAGGACCAGGTACTGACCGCCCCGCACCAGGTCGACGATCCGGGCCGAGCCGTTGACAGAACTCAAGCGCGTCGATCGGGAGTGGACCGTCCGCGCCAGTATCGAGGTGTGCCTGTCCGTCTGCGGAGTGACCGCGATCACCCAAGCGCCATCTGGTGTTATTCGGAAGTCGGAGACGCCGACGTCCAGACCCACCAATTCGGTTTCCACGCCATCGGCATCGACGAGATACGGTAGAAATCCGTTGTCCTCAACGCGGGCCATCAGAATCGTGCCGTTCTCGGTCACGTCGAAGAACACACCATCGAGCTCGATCGGATCTGAGCCCTCGAGCGTGTAGCGGAAGATCGGCCCGGTCGGCTGACCTTCGTCGGCGATCAGGAAGCCCCAGTCGCCCCACCCGAGCAGAAAGTGTGGGCCGCCCTCGAAGTCGATCCCGGAGATCGGTTCCAGGCTCGCTCCGTCATAGGTGGAGACGTCTCCGACGAACACCGATGTGGCGAGCTCTCCGGACGGTGTCTCGGTTGTGCGGGTCCAAGCAAACAGGTCGGGATTGGTCGGATGCCAGTGTCCGCTGCTCACATCCTCCCTGAGGTAGATCGGGCTACCCCCTGTGCTTTCGTCTATGACTATGGAGCCGCCCTTCACCGCAGTCTGCACGGCGACTCGGGAGCCGCTTGCGTTGTATTCGGCATGGGTTGCGCGGGAGATCGTGCCGCTCACCTCGGGCTCGGTGGCATCGGGCGGCCAGTGTCCCGGCCTAGCGGTTATGCCAATCGTGACCAGACGGAGACCGTCATTCGCAAAGGGGAGCAACCGAGCCAGAGGCGGTGGCGGCGGCGGTGGCGCCTCGGTGGTTGTCGTCGGTTCCGGTTCGGCAGATAGCGGAGGGGGTGTTGTCGTTGTGCCGGCTGCCGATTCGGGCTGGGCAACCGGGCTGAGACCGCGCGCCACAACTCCGAACGCGATAGCTCCCACAACGATCACAACCAGCGGCAACCAGCGCCGCGGCTGGGGTTCGACGGGACGATGCGGGGCGTCGCCGTCGATGTCGTCTACGGGGAGCGGCCGGATTTTCGACCGTGAATCCCTTGCCTCCATTGAGCAAGAGAGTACCCGACCTGGTGAGAGTGTGTCTACGGAGAACGGCGTCGGTGCCGATCGGAGTATCGTTCGCAGTGAGACCAACGATTCTCCTGAGAGGGGCCGAGATGGTGGACTTCCAAGACCGGGTAGCGATAGTCACCGGGGCTGGCGGCGGTTTGGGCAGAGAGCACGCGCTGCTGCTTGCATCCCGAGGGGCGACGGTCGTTGTGAATGATCTTGGCGGCTCGGTGTCGGGCGAAGGCGCCAACATGAGTGCCGCCGATGCGGTTGTGGCCGAAATCAAGGCTGCCGGGGGAGTGGCCGTTGCCGAGCACTCCTCGGTTGCCGATCCCGGCGGCGGTGCCGCCATCGTCGAGACGGCGATCAACAAGTACGGCCGGATCGATATCGTTATCAACAACGCCGGCATTCTGCGTGATAAGAGTTTCGCCAACATGGGTCCCGACCTGGTTCATCCGGTCCTCGACGTTCACCTGCTAGGGGCCTTTTATGTGACGCAGCCGGCGTTTGCTCACATGAAGGAGCAGGGTTACGGCCGGATCCTGTTCACAACGAGCGGATCCGGCGTTATGGGCAACTTTGGCCAAGCCAACTATGCAGCGGCCAAGATGGGTCTTGTAGGCCTCATGAATGTTCTCAAGATCGAGGGAGCGAAGTACAACATCCGGGTGAACTCCGTGGCTCCCATTGCCCACACGCGGATGACCGAAGGGTTGTTTGGCGGAATCATGGAGATGTTTTCGCCATCGCAGGTTTCGCCGGCCGTTGCCTACCTGGTGTCTCAAGACTGTGAGTTGACGGGGGAGATCTGGTCGGTTGGGGGAGGGTCGGTCAGCCGCCTCTTTGTCGGCCTCACCGAGGGCTACTTCAAGCACCCGAACGATGGGGAGTTGACCGTCGAGGACATCGCAGCTCACCTCAGGGACATCAGGAGCGAGATCGACTACATGGTTCCGTTCTCATCGGAGGACGAGTTCGGCAAGCTCGGTCCCCGGCTCAGTAAGTGAGTCTTGCTCCGCAACCGGGCTCATCGAAAGGCGACTGGCGAGAGTGGGCCAAGCTCAGTCGAGTCGATCTGGACTGGGAGACACTATCGGCATCGATTGTCGATGGTCTCCAGCATTGGATAGTTCCGGATGACTACATGACGGTCCTGGTGTTCCTCCCCATGAGCCAAGAGGTGAATCTGGTGCCTCTGCTGGAAGGCGACGATGTGACCCGGTTTGTAGCGACCCGTACTCCCGATCGGGGGGAACTCACCGTTCACGAGCTGGGCGGGCCGCTCGAGGTCCATCGGTTCGGATTCCTCCAACCCCACGAGTCCGCTCCGATGGTGGGACCGGACGAGATAGATGTCGCGTTGCTGCCGGGTCTCGCTTTCGACCTGTATGGCAATAGGTTGGGGCGGGGCGCCGGCTACTTCGATCGGTTGCTCATCTCGACTCGGGAAGACGCAAGGCGAGTCGGTGTAGTGCCTGGCGCACTCGTCGTTGATCGGCTTCCTGCGGATTCTCACGACATACCGGTTGAATACCTGGCCACAGAAGAAGGGGTAGTCGAAACGGCCTGATCAGCCGTGAGCGTCCTCGATGGGCAGCAATTGGGTGCCGTCGATTTCGAATCGGACGGTGTCGCCGACGGTGTGTCGATGGGAGGACACTGCCTCGATGACCAGGCTTCCCACCGAGATCGCGATGTCATATCTACCGGCGTGGTAAGTGACTGACAGCACCTTTCCTTCGATCGGCCCCTCGTCACCGACCAAGACCGCATGTGGAGGAACCGCGACCCGCGAGATTCCCGCAGGCAGATCGCCGGCCATCCGGGCCCAACCCAGATCGAGCCAACCGGCACGCGCCTCTACCGCCACAATCGTGTCGAATCCCAAGAGGCTGGCGACGTACTCGTTCTCCGGATCCCTCCAGATCTCCTCGGGGGTACCCTTGCGGACCACAAGCCCATGGTTCATGACGGCAACCGTGTCTGCGATGGCGAAGGCCTCATCACGGTCGTGGGTTACATAGAGGGCGGTAACCCCCAGACGGGCGAAGACGTCCCGCATTTCTGCGATGAGATGCTCTCGCAGCGTTCTGTCAAGCGCTCCGATCGGCTCATCGAGGAGTACCAGGCGAGGAGACGGCGCCAGTGTGCGGGCCAAGGCCACCCTCTGCTGTTCACCTCCCGACAACTCGTTGATTTTGCGTTCCGCATAGCCGTCGAGGCCAACCGTTTGCAGCATGTCATCGACTCGATCGATTCTGTCCTCCGCAGACATGCCGCGCATCCGGAGCCCGAATTCCACGTTCCCTTTGACGTCGAGATGCGGGAACAGGGCGTAGTCCTGGAACATGAGCCCGAACCCACGGGCATGTGGCGGAGTATCGCCGAGGGCCTTCCCGTCCCAGGCGATCGTGCCCGCATCGGGACCCTGGAGGCCGGCGACTACCCGCAGCAACGTCGTCTTCCCGCAACCGGATGGACCCATGACCGCAACGATTTCGCCGTCGTGGACCGTGAGGTCGACCGCATCGAGAGCTGGAGTCCCGCCGAATGACACAGAGATTTGAACACACTGCAGCATCAGAAGTCGCCCACCGTGTCGGTGCGGAGCCGTTCGATGGCGATGACGGCGGCGGCGGTACCGATCATGAGGATTGTGCTGAGGGCCATTGCATAGGTAAAGCTCGACGTTCCCGGCCTCCCCAGAAGCCGGAATATCGCCGTTGGAAGTGTCGGGTTGGTTGGAAGGGCCAGAAAGGATGTTGCTCCGAATTCCCCGAGGGACACCGCAAACGCAAATCCCGCTCCGATTAGGGCGGCCCGAGTCACCATCGGGAGGTCCACCTCGCGCCACACCTGTTGCGGTGTGGCTCCCAGCGTTGCTGCGGCCTCGCGCAAGTGGTGCTTGACCGAACGAAGAACCGGTACGGAGGTACGGACCACGAATGGCATGGCGACGAGCGCATGCGCTACCGGGATCAGCCAGATCGAAGTTCTCAGGTCAATCGGTTGGTCTAGAGCGAGCAGGAAACCAAATCCGAGGGTGACTGCTGAGGTGCCGAGGGGGAGCATTAGTAGGGCATCAAATCCGCGGCCGATCCATCCTCGCCGATATGCAATGACGGTTGCCGCGGCGAGGCCGATCCCAACGGCCAGCACTGTTGCCGCGACCGCAAAGCGGACACTGTTGAGCATGGCGGCGGTGGGGGCGACGGCCAGGCCTCCGATCGGCTCACCCAGACTGCTGTAGGCAGCCAAGCTGTAACCCGACTCGGAACGGAAGGATCGCTCGACCAGGATGAGAAGCGGCCCGCCGAGCAGTATCGCCATGACGGTCAGGTTGCTGATGACGTGCCATCGCTGCAGTGGCGTGGCCGGTCGGATGGCATCGGCGGCGGGGCGCGGCGTGAACTGAACGGCACGGCGCTCCTGATATCGCGAATACAGGACGAGGATCGTCGATATCCCGACGATCTGGAGGAACGCCAGGGCGGCGGCTACTTCGAAGTTGACGAGCCCGGTTGCCTGGCGCCAGATCTCTACCTCGATCGTGGCGTGTCTCAGGCCGCCGAGGATGAGGATGATTCCAAAAGAGGTGAACGTGAAGAGAAAGACCAGCGAGGCCGCCGATGCAATAGCCGGCCGCAGAAGTGGGTAGGTCACCTTGCGGAAAACCGCCAAGCGGTTTCCTCCGAGCATCTGCGCAGCTTCGAGAAGCTGCGGATCGATTCTCTCCCAATAGGTACCGACGGTGCGGACGACTATGGCGTAGTTGAAGAACACGTGCGCGATGAGGATTGCCCAGACGGTTTGGCGCAGATCGACCCGAAGTGGCCCGGTCGGGCCCAGCACGGCAAGGAACGCACTGCCTACCACCACAGTCGGTAGCACGAATGGCACCACGATTGCTGCCCTGACAAATCGTTTTCCTGGAAAGTCGTAGCGAGCCATCACGTTCGCCGCGGGCAGGGCTATCAGCAGTGTCAGCACGGTCGAGGCCACCGCTTGCCAGAGTGTGAACCATGCGACGTTGACGAGAGCGCTTCTCTTGAAGATCGTCTGCAGGGGCCCGAAGTCGAGGGCCCCGTCTGTGGTGAAACCCGTGGCGAGGACTGTTAGGAGGGGATAGACGAAAAAGTACCCGAGAAACAAGAGTGGCACCGCCATCACGGCGAAGCCACCCAATCGGGAGGCCGTCAGCGGAGGATGTCTGTCCACTCGTCGATCCATCTTTCGCGGTTCTGTTCGATCGTGTCGACCGGTAGCTCAACGGGAGATCCCGGGACCGGCGAGAACGAGGTGAATACCTCGGGTATTTCCGCCTGGGCGTTTGCCGGGTACACGAACATGTTGAGCGGGATGTCTTCCTGGACGGGCACCGACAGTAGGTGGTCGACGAGGAGGCCTGCAGCGTCTTCGTGTCCCGTCCCCGCCACGACACCGGCGTATTCGACTTGACGGAAGCAGCCTTCGAGCAGGCTGGCCGTCGGTGCTTCGCGCGGAGGAGGGTCGGTGAAGTAGACCCCCACCGCCGGTGACGACGCGTAGGAGACGACGATGGGACGGTCGCCTCCGCCTCCTCCAGCGGTGAACGCACCCTGGTACGCCTCGGTCCAGCCGGATGCGACGAGCACGCCGTTTTGGCTGAGATCCTCCCAGTAGTCACGCCACGTGTATTCGCCGTCATCTCCGAACGTGCCGATCGTTGCAAGCAGGAAGGCCAGCCCGGGCGAAGAACTGGCGGGGTCCTGCACGACGAGCATATTGCGGTACTCGGGTTTGGTGAGGTCAAGCAGACTTGCCGGCGGGGGAGAGTCGGTAAATGCCGCCCTGTCGTAGTTGACGCACACATCACCGAAGTCGATTGGGGTGACCCGCGGGTCGGCGATCAAGCCGGCGTGGACGTCGGCTAGAGACGATGATTCGTGTTCCGCAAACACTCCCTCGGCAAGCGCTCGTGACAGGAACGTGTTATCGACTCCGAAGATCACGTCGGCGATCGGGTTGTCCTTGGTGAGTATCGCCTGGCTGAGCATCGTCCCGGCATCTCCGGATTTGAGCACCGTGACCGCGATGCCGGTGTCCTCGGTGAATTGCTCGAGCGTTCCTTCGCTGAGGGCAAACGAGTCGTGTGTCATCAGGACGAGCTCATTCGGTGGTTCGTTCGCTGTGTCGTCGTCGGAAGTGCACCCAGTGGCGATGAGGAGAATTGCGGTAGTCAAGGCCGGCAGCACGAGCTTGCGGTGGCGGGTCATTCGTTGTTCCTTTCATGGACCAGCAGGACGCAGCCCTCCTCGATCGTCACGGAGGCCTCGGGTCCCAGAATCTCGTTGCTGATTCCCCGGGTCGATCCCGGGGTAAGGGTCAAATCTCCGAGTGGCCAGCGCAGGCCCGAGGATGTACCCGAGGCGGGGCCACCGACGGAAAGGATCGAAAGCAGCGGACCGTCGGTTGCCGGGAAGATGCCGGTCTCGCCGGTGCGGAGGGGCGTGATTCGGGCGTGCGATGTGAGCCAGTTGAGTCGAACGTCGCCGGCAGTAGTGAGGAGAAGTGCGTTTGCCAGCGTATGGGCGAACCTTCCGCCGGTGCCGCCGATGATGGTGGCGTGGCGCAGTCCGCGCTCGAAGACGAGATCTATCGCCAGTTCCAGGTCGGTGGCATCTTTTGCGATCGGGTGGCGACGTATCTCGACACCCTCGTCGGTAGCTCGGGCGAGGCTCTTTGCAGTGACCGAGTCCATGTCTCCGACAACAACATCCGGACGGAGACCCAATTCGTATGCATGGTCGAGCCCGGAGTCGGCGGCGACGATATATGTCGGCCGGTCGATGCGATCGAGCAGATCGGCCTTGACCCGGTTCCCTCCGGCAATGATAAGTGCCCTCTCGGGCTGGATGCGTTCCACGCGCTTCCTCCGCTGGCATGACCCAGTTCAGGTTCCGCGGGTCGGTAACGTTGCGGGCATGTGCCCGGCGCCGGTCACCCTCTCAGTTCGGCGTTCCCGAACTCCCCGGGGTGGGGATCACGCTAACTCTACCACCGGCGCCCCACCGTTCCTGCGTAACTGGTGCCGGTATCCCGGCATGGCTTACGCAAGAAAGGAGAGGAAGGACCTCTCTTGACAGAGTGACATTGCTATGACATCATAGTAATGTCACGACGGTGTCGGAAGGCGGAGACGCCGAGGAGCGGAGGAACAGATGTTGTGGACTAACAACCCCGAGATCCTGAGGGCGTTGCACAATGAGCGGGTCCGGCAGGTGAGCGACGGGCATCGGATGCGCCGGCCTCGTCTCAAATTGATCGCCATGGAGGCCGAAGCCGAAGCTGCGAGCATCGTCGTCTAGCGACAGAGGACAACGGAGGACCGATGAACACCGAAGCCATTGCGGCAAAGCTCGAGGACCACCTCGTTGTTCAAGGCAGACTTGCCGCGGACGATCCCGCCGTCGAACAAGTCGTCGACGCACTTGTCGGCGGAATGGGCCCGGCGATACGGCAAGCTGTACTGGAGATTGCTGAACAGGCTGCAAGCGAAATCGGGGCACAGCTAACTAGCGGGCGAATCGACGTCGTCCTGAGTGATGGCGAACCGACGCTGATTCTCCGCAGCGACGTCAACGAGCAGACGTTCAGCGTCGACGACCTGGAGGCGCGAATGACCGTCCGCCTGCCGGTGAACCTCAAATCTGCGCTCGAGGAGGCGGCCGACGACGCCGGCGACTCGATGAACAGCTTTGTGATCAAGACGCTCGCCAGTGGCGCCACAGGCAGCCGTAGGGGCAGGCGAATCCGGGAGACCTTCAACACATGAGTGATCGCGTCGAGTCCTTCAAGGTCGGTTCTACGGTTCGCATCATTGCGGCAACCAGGCGGGGCGCCATAACCGTTGTCAGCGGAGAGCCTCATGGCGTCCGAGTGGCCATCGACGGCGGGGGAGCTGAGGAATACGAAGTCGACCAGATCGGCGATGTCATCTCGGTCGAGCCCCGCCGCAAGGGCCGCTTCCTAGGTTCGTCGGCGGACATTGTCCTCAGTGTCCCCGACGGGTCCAGCCTGGAGCTGTCCTGTACGTCCGGAGATATCACCGTGCAGAGCCCCGCCGCGGAGCTGCACGCATCGGTGGCGAGTGGCGATATTCGCGTCGACCGGGTGGCGACAATCTGCCGGGTGAACAGCGCCTCCGGCGACATTCGTATCAACGCGGCAAGAGACGCCGAGGTGAACACAGCGTCCGGCACGGTACGTTTGGGGAGCATCGACCGGTCTCTGCGGCTCAATGCGGCCAGTGGAAATGTCTACGTCGACTGCATCGGCGATAGCGCCATATGCAAGGTAGCCAGTAGCGATGTGCGGATTGCGAGTTTCGAGGGAAGCGAGATCCGATTGAAGACGATGTCGGGTGATCTCCACCTCGGTGTCCCGCCGCGACGTACGATCGAACTCGACTTCACCAGCCTATCCGGGCGCCTTCGCAACAAGCTTCCCGACGGGGATGGGAGCCCGAGCGAGAAGACGCTGCTTGTTTCGGTACCCGCAGTCTCCGGTGACGTCATTTTATCTGGGGCCGGCAACTGACCCTGGGTGTTTTGCCCCGACCGCTATGCTCGGCCTGTGAGCACCGGCAACGATCCCCAGCAAAACGCACCGGTGATGGCGCATTCGGATTGGCCAACCGGTGGCGAAGACCGGCCGGTGATCATCGGCGTTGCCGGTGGTTCCGGATCGGGAAAGACAACGATGGCGGAATCGGTCGTCACCGCCGTTGGGGTCAACACCGTCTCTCTGATCCAACATGACTCGTACTACCGCGATCTTCCTCACCTGGCGTTCGAGGAGCGATCCAAGGTGAATTACGACCACCCGGACTCTCTCGAGACCGAGTTGCTGATTCACCATATCGAGGAGCTGCGGGCGGGCCGTGAGATCCGGCGGCCGGTCTACGATTTTGCCAACCATCTCCGCACCGATGAGACCGTTTTGGTGAGGCCGGATCCGGTTGTCGTCATCGAAGGCATTCTGGTGCTGAGCGAACCCGAGCTACGCGAAGTGATGGATCTGCGTATCTACGTTGATGCAGATGCGGACCTGCGGTTCATGCGCCGGTTGCGTCGCGATATCGTCGAGAGGGAGCGGACCCTCGACTCTGTCATGCGCCAGTATGAAGAGACGGTGCGCCCGATGCACCTTCAGTTCGTCGAGCCGTCCAAACGTTACGCCGACATCATCGTTCCCGGTGGATACAACGCCGGTGCCGTCGGAACGATCACGCTGATGATCCGTGACGTTCTCTCGGGAGCCCGCAAGCGATCCCTCTAGCCCAGACCGCTCTCGGTCTCGGCCTCCAAACGACCTATCAGCGTCTCTACCGCGGGCATCATCGCCGCGGCATAGATTCTGTGGCCGTAAGCGGATGCGTGGAACTGATCTGCGCCAAAGATCGCATCGGGGTTCGTGTTGAATTCGTTCCACCCCGGCGACCAGGTGTCTGTCTTGACCACCTCCCGGAACGGGTCGACGGAGCGTCGGATGGCCCGGTCGAACGAGCGGGCCCGCACCCGGGCGATCGTCCGTGCCAGAGCGGGGAGGCGTGGTATCGAACCGAGGTCCCCAACGCCGGACACCGCAATGTGGCGGACGTGGGTGGTCAACAGCGAGAGGATTGCGCTGAAGTCACGTTCGAATTGGACAAGCGGGGTCCCGCGCAGGGCATCGTTGCCTCCGACAGACAGGATGCAGATGTCAGGTTCGAGGTTGATTGCCCGGTGTAGCTGGTCGGCAAGAACATCCTTCGCCTTCGATCCTCCGACAGCAACCGAGTGCATTTCGATGAATCGCGATCCGCTGAGGCCGATTGCCAACCGGCGGGGCCATGCTGCATTCAGCGGATCAACTCCCGGCGACGTAACCGTGCTGTCGCCGAGCATGACGATCCGGAGACGGGGATTGCTGGGATCGCCAAAGACACCAGATGTCTCTTGGTTGCTCAAGGTGGGGAGGTCCCTGCGGAAGCCAGCCCACGCAACCTGGGCGGCAAGCACCGTCAGCGCGGTTAGCGGTCTTTTGGCAACGTGAATGCCTGACATCTCACCTACTACGAACTACACCCGTATTCTATTCGACACCGACGCGGCTTTCGGTCGTTCTCAGTGGATCCGCAAGGCTCCGGGTGCATCCGCGGAGACCACCGGGTTGGCCGGAGCTGTGGTGTCGCATGGCGAATACGAAGCACCGAGTAGGGGCCTGCAGTCTTGCTCGCCCCGATTCGGCCAGTGCGCCATTGCTCGTTCGGTCATCGCTGTGATAGTCAGGGCCGGGTTTACCCCGAGGTTGCCCGGTACCGCCGAGCCGTCGGCAACATGCAAACCTTCGTATCCGAATACCCGGTGATAGGGATCGACCACGCCGGTCTTTCGGGTAGCCCCGATGCAGGCCCCCCCGATGATGTGGGCTGTGGTCGGAGTGTCGAGCAGGACTTCATTCAGAGCGCTCGAAGGCTGGCCACCGATGGTATCGGCGACGACTCGTGCCGCCTCGTTGGCGACGGGGATGTAGGTGGGGTTCGGGTCGGCGGAGTCCTGTGTGGAAGTGAGTCTGGTGCCGAAGAGGCCCTTCTTCAGCGAAACGCGGATCCGATTGTCGAGGCTCTGCATCACGAGCAAGATCACCGAGCGCTCTGCCCACCGGCGTACCGATATGGTCTTCGCAAATCGGACCGGATGTCTGAGTACCTGGCCGAGGAATCGGGCCTGGCGGGGAAGGGCGCCACCGCCGTCGACGAGGATTGTTGCGAGCAGCCCCATGGCGTTGCTGCCGCGCGGGTAGCGAACCGGCTCAATGTGGGTTTGCGGTTCGGGATGGATCGAGGAGGTAATGGCTACTCCCTCTGAGTAGTCGACATCGGTGCTGGAGGCGGTTGCCCCGAGTATCGCCTCGGAGTTGGTTCGAGTGGTGTGGCCGAGGCGGGGTGAGAGGTGGGGGAGGGAGCCCGAGGCACGCATGCGGAGGAGCAGCCGGGTTGTGCCAAGCGCTCCGGCGGCAAAGATGACCTGGTCGGCGCTGAAGGTGCTGTGGTTCTTCCTCACCCAGGCACCGGGACGGAGTGTGGCGATTGTGTATCCCTCCGCGGACGGGGCGACATCGACAACTTTCGTGTCGGGGATGACCGTCGCGCCGGCCTTCTCGGCGAGGTAGAGGTAGTTCATGTCGAGCGAGTTCTTGGCGTTGTGCCGGCATCCGACCATACATCCGCCGCAGCCGATGCACCCGGTTCGAGTCGGACCTGCACCGCCGAAGAAAGGATCCGGGGAGGTGGCTCCACTCTCCCCGAAGTACACGCCGACGGGTGTCGGTCGGTAGGTGTCGGACACGCCGAAGTGCTCGGCCACCTTGATTATGACTTCGTCCGACGGGGTGGTGACCGGTTGCTCGACGGTACCAAGCATCCGGCGCGCCTGGTCGTAGAAGGGAGCGAGTTCGGTCTTCCAATCGGTGATGTCGCCCCACTGCTGGTCTGTGTAGAAGGCGTCGTGCGGTTCGTAGTGCGTGTTGGCGTAGACCAGGGACCCGCCGCCGACGCCGGCGCCGCTGAGGACGAGCACGTCGCGCAAAAGGGTGAGACGCTGGATTCCGCGCATCCCGAGCCGGGGAAACCACAGGAAGCGGCGTAGGTTCCAATTGCGCTTGGCAAAGTCGGAGCTCGAGAACCGGAGGCCGGCTTCGATGACGGCCACCTTGTAACCCTTCTCGGTCAGGCGAAGAGCAGAGACGCTGCCCCCGAAACCCGAACCGATGATGATTACGTCGTAGTGCGCCACTGGGTCAGGATCGCACAACCCACTGCCGCGGCGCCAGCCGAAAACCCGCCACCCTCCCTTTCGGCTTTTACCACTCCGAAACACCGAAGCACGATACGCAGGAACGGAGAAACCGCCCGGAGGTCGATTGAGCTACCGAACCCAGGGTTCCCAACCACCATATTGAGTGCTGGGAGCCCTGGGTTCCAGACTCCCCGTGCGATTCTGCGCCGGTCTACGCGGCTACACGTTGAAACGGAAGAGGATGACGTCGCCTTCTTGGACGAGGTAATCCTTGCCTTCGAGGCGCCACTTGCCTGCATCCTTGGCGCCGAGCTCACCGTTGTGCTCGACGAAGTCGTCGTAGGCGATCACCTCGGCCCGGATAAAGCCCTTCTCGAAATCGGTGTGAATCTTGCCCGCTACCTGAGGAGCGGTCATCCCATGGCGGAAAGTCCAGGCGCGTGCCTGCTTGTCGCCCGACGTAAAGTACGTTCCCAGATCGAGCAGATGGTACGCGGCGCGGATGACGCGGTTCAGGCCCGGTTCGGTCTCGCCGATGTCGGCCAGGAACTCCGCCCGGTCGCTGTCGTCCAGCTGTGAGATCTCAGCCTCGATCTCGGCGCAGATGACCACAACGTCTGCATTCTCCTCAGCCCCAAGCTGCTGCACCTTCTGGACAAACTCGTTGTCGTGGTCCGAGGCCTCCTCGATATTGGCCACGTACATGACGGGTTTGAGCGTGATGAGCTGGTACTCGCGTATGGATCTCAGCTCGTCGGGACTCATAGACAGGGTGCGAACCGGTAGTCCCTCGTCGAGGTGGTCCCTCACCTTGGTCAACGTCGCGAGCAATTGAGCCGCGCCCTTGTCGCCCGCCTTGCCTTTGCGTTCCGTTCTCTCGATCGCCCGATCGACCGCCTCTTCGTCGGCCAGCGCCAGCTCGAGGTTGATCGTATCGATGTCGGCGATGGGATCGATCTTCCCGGTGACATGGGCGATGTCGGGATCTTCAAAACATCTGACGATGTGGACGATGGCGTCGGTATCACGGATGTGGTTGAGGAACTGATTGCCGAGGCCCTCCCCGCGGGAGGCACCGGCCACGAGCCCTGCGATGTCGACGAACTCCATAGTCGCCGGCACGATCTCTGGAGGTTGGACTATGTCGGCGATCTTCCGCAGACGCAGATCGGGCACGGGAACAACGCCAACATTGGGAGTGATCGTGCTGAATGGGTAGTTCTCCGCGGCGATCTTGGCTCGGGTTAGCGCGTTGAAGAGAGTCGATTTTCCAACGTTGGGCAGGCCAACGATGCCGCACTGCAGCGCCATGTCCGGTCTCCGGGGTAGCCGAACTGCAGAGCATAGATGTTGTTACGCTCGTTCTGGCTGACACACCGGGAATTCCATGACCGACGTACCGACGCTGATCGAAAGTAGCGACACCGACGGCTTGATCCGTCGTATCGACGGTATCTGTAGTGCCCGCGAGTGGGACGATCTTGTTGAGCTGCGGGACCGGTGCCTGGAGGCGGTCACCAGGGGCAAACAGCTCTGGGGCGTCGCCCAGTTTGCCGAGTATCGATTGGCGCTTGATGCGCCGGCACCCTATGCCGGACGGGTCGTCAAGGAAGGGGCGGGACGGTTTGCGCTCGGGCCACTCTGGGAGGTCGCCGCTTCGACACACTCCTGGGATGAACTATCAGGGCAGATAGCCGACGAACGGTTGCGGACCCTGGCCGGCCATGAACGAGTTCTGCGCGGGGACCAGGTTCCCCCTGGTTCGGTTGATGCGCATGTTCTCGAGGTGCCGATCGAGTTGCAGCTATGGGAGCCGCGCTACGCAGTTGCGGCCTACAAGTCGGATCGAGCCGACTTTCCCGAACGCGACTTGCCGAATCTCGATTGGATCTCACTGGGTGAGCCGCGGGAACGACTTCGCGAAGACGACGCCGTTGAGGCCCTCACCGGCCTGGTGCAGCCGTGGACTGAGCAGTCGAACGGAAGGGTGGATTGCGTGGCGGTCGAAGGGTCGGCGGTCGAAGCCATACGCACGCTCGGTCCGCATCGGGTGCGCGCTGCAGAAGTCGATTTGCCTACCGCTATCGCAGCCATGGCCTGGGCCGGAGCATCCGGCGGAGCTTACGGGAGGCGGCGGGGGGGTCCCGTCGGCCGGATGCTCGCTTGGTGGGCCGTTGCCGCCGTGCTGGGGATCGACGACATCTCCGACGCCGCGGACCTCGGCGAGGAGGCGGCAGACCTGAAGTGGCGGCTGTGGGATCCGGGCGATCAGATCGGGGGATGGGCGTTACACCTTGCGGTCGAGGACCCCATAGACGGCCTGGCCTGGGCGGTGAGCGCCGTCGACGCCGTCTGAGCGACACGTCGGCTCTACGAACCCTGGGTTGGCAGTATGCACAGTGGTGTCTACGAACCCTGGGTTGGCAGTATGCACAGTGGTGTCTACGAACCCTGGGTT
Organism: uncultured Acidimicrobiaceae bacterium; assembly: GCA_947258985.1. GTDB lineage: Bacteria > Actinomycetota > Acidimicrobiia > Spongiisociales > UBA5794 > JAAETI01. The sequence continues at coordinate 45,011 of CAMYKI010000004.1, read as the reverse complement.
GGCAGTATCAGGCGGAGCGCTCCTTCACGATTTGGGGGATGCTGATGCGGCGGATGGCGCGCAGGCCGGGTATCTGCGAAATCAGAGCGACCGCAAGGATTGCCAGCGTCGCCCACAGGTATGTGGTGGGCTCAATGAAGAGGTCGAAGGAAAACAGGTCGCTCGAGAAGCTGGCCAGCGCGGTTGCCGCGGAATAGTGGCCCACGATCAACCCGATCGGGATTCCGATAGCAGCGACCATGATGTTCTCCGCCGTGATGTATCGCGAGATCGCTCTTCGGTCGGTGCCGACCGCCAGAAGAGTCGCCACCTCCCTCGTCCGCTCGGCGATGTTTACGCTCATGGCGTTGAAGATCAAGGCAAATGCCATAGCGCCGCCAAAGGTGAGCATGATTCCGACGAACGCATAGAAGAGCACCATGTATCTCTGCATCACGTCATAGATGGCGTTGGCGTCCTCGAACGCCGCCACCTGAGGCAGTTCGGTGATCGTATTGCGCAGCTCGGCCGGGTCGACGCCCTCGTCGTAGGCGATCAGGGCCGACGTTGCCGGCAACTCCACCCCGCTCAGCGACTCAGCCCGGCTACGAGCCATGTAGGCCATGGTCCCAAGTGGCTCATCTACAAAAGCGGCGACCGGTTCCACAAATGCCGTGCCTCCAACGGCGAGCGTGATCGGGTCTCCAATCTCGATCGCCAGCAGGTCACGTGTTGCCTTACCGAGAACGACTCCCGCGGACGGTAGGTCGATCCACCCGTCATCGATCGAATCGAGGCGATGCAGCTGCGAGCCGTCGGCCAGTACCAATAGCGCCGTGTCATAGTGATTGCCGTTGGCCTCCAGCGACGTAGGCAGCGTCAGTGACGGTTCGGCTCTTGCCACGCCATCGACCTTCACAAGGTCGGCAACGTCGGCCGCCGCGGCCGGCTCCGTGAAATACACAGTGGCGTCTTCTTGCTGGATCTGGACGAACTGGCGATCCATCAGGTGGCGGATCGAGTCGATCATTCCCCACGAGACCAATACCAGCATCAGCGACAACACCACACCGATCACCGTATAGACAGTGCGTCGCGGGTTGCGCCAGACCCCGCGCAGCGCCATCTTCCAGGCGGCGGGCAGCTTGCGCACCGGCGGAAGCATTCGTTCGAGCATGCTTCGCCTCCCGCCGCCGGATGGGCTTTCCCCGCGCATCGCAGCAGCGGGGAGTACTCGGGAAGCGACCAGCGCCGGGGCCAGGGCCGCCAGCAAGCTCGCCATGAGGCCGAAGGCAACCGCACCCAATAGAGTCGCCGGGTAGAACTGCACGATGGTCACCGGGATCGCCAGCAACTCCGTGTACATCCGTGTGATGAGACGGGCTAGCAACACGCCGGCAATCGCTCCAGGTATGGATCCAATCAGCCCCGGGATGAACCCGTACCCGAGGTAGTGGCGAAGTACTTGGCGCCGAGTGAAGCCGTTGGCCAGCAGCACCCCGATGTGAGGGCGTTGGGCGTGGACCAGGCGGCTGATCATGACATAGGCGGCCATCCCGGCAGCGAGCAGGAACATGATCGGGAAGAAGATCGCCATCTCCTCGAAGCCGGCCAGGTCCTCTTCGAGGGCGGCGTTCGACGCCTGCTCGGCGCGGGTATAGACGTTGGTAGCACCGAGCGAGCGTGCTGTGGCCGATAGCGACGCAGTCAACTCTTCGTTCTCGATACCCGCCGCGTAGTAGCTCACCACCTCGTTTGGCCCGGTCGCCGCCAGCTCGCGGACTGTCTGCTCTGCGGCGAATATGACACCGAAGTTGTCGGGTGTGGTGATGATGTTCTGGCGATCGCGTGCCGTCCAGATGTACTCGGGCGACGCGATGGTTCCTACGACCGTCGTCGTGCGCCAGACCGTGCCGTCGAAGACGTCCATCGTCGACCCCGGTCTCAGGCTGAAGTGGTCGGCCATGTGTTGCTCTACCAGCACCCCGTCCGGAAAGGCCGGATCGAGATAGGTTCCGGTGAGAACCTCGACCTGGTTGACGGCCGGTTGGTCGTCCGCGGGCAGTCCGATGGCACGCCCCAGCAGCTTGGTTCCATCAACCCGGAATGGAATGTCGGTCGATGTGCGCAATTCTGCCGACTCGACTCCCGGTTCGATCGCGGCAGCCTGCGCAAACGCCTCAACATCGCCGCCGGCCACGGTGAGACTGGCAAACCGGTATTCAGTTGCGGTTGTCTCGTATGAGGCGGTCAGGTTCTGAAATGAGTCGTAGGTTGCCCCGAAGATCGTGACCCCGAGGAACATCGTGAGGGTGATCGCGATGAACTGGGCACGGTGCCTGCGGACGTCACGCCACAGCTTGTGTTGCAGCGGCTTCACCATGTCAGCGCGCTCGCATCGATCGGGTCGGCGTTACGCGTATCCTCGACGATTTCGCCGGACCGCAGCCGGAGGACCCGGTCGGACATGGCGCCGATGGCGGCGTTGTGGGTAACGAGTAGCACCGTCTGGTCGGACTCGCGGCTCACCCGTCGCAGCAGGTCGAGGATCATGCGCCCCGTCTCGAAGTCCAGCTCTCCCGTCGGCTCGTCGCACAACAGAATCGGTGGTTGTTTGACCAGAGCTCTGGCGATGGCGACACGTTGTTGCTCCCCGCCCGACAGTTCGGCAGGGAAGTGGTGCATGCGGTCAACCAGGCCCACCTGCTCTAGCACCGACGCGGCGCGGTCCGCCCCGTTGTCGCTGGTCAGGTCGGCGACCAACTCCACGTTCTCGGCTGCGGTGAGCGTCGGGATCAGGTTGAAGAATTGGAACACGAACCCGACGTTCTCGCGGCGATAGCGGACTTGCTCGTCGACGCTCAGGGCGGCCAGATTGACACCTGCTACCTCGATATCGCCGCGCGTGGCGTCATCGATCGCTCCGACCAGATTGAGGAGTGTGGTCTTCCCGGATCCCGATGGCCCCAGGATCACGGAGAACTCTCCCTGGGGGCCGTCTAGGTCGATGTCGCGCAACGCATCAACGGCGGTGTGACCTTCGCCGAATGTCTTCCATACCTCGGTCAGTTTGATGGTCATTTGCTTTTCGCTTTCGTGCTCGGTTGTGACGCCAAACCGGTGAACGCCAGTTCAACCTGGCGGGCGATCTGGTCGCGTAGATCTTTGGCGGGGTAGCCCTCGATGCTCATGTACATGAAGAGCTGAAGGGTGAAGACGGAGAACAACACGAGAGCCGCCTCGTAGACGTCGACATCAGGGTGAAGCTTGCCTCTCGAGTGGAAGCCGGTGAGTAGGGCCAGCAACTGCTCGATAAGGCGTTGGTCCATGGCCGCGAGTTCCACGGTGATTTCCTCGCCGCCGACTCTCTGGAACGCGGCGCTGAGCACTTCCCGGAGAAGATCTCGATCCCAGCCGGCGAGATTCTCGGCGTAAGCATCGAGGAGACGTTGTACGGCCTTTGCGGGGTTCGATCCGGGCCGGGCGAGGACTGCCCTGCCCTCGGCGACCATCTCGTCGGTCTCGTGTTCGACTCCGGCGAGGAGGAGGGCCCTCTTGTTGCCGAAGTAGTTGTAGACGGTGGCAACCGACACCTCGGAGGCGGCGGCAATTTCCTCCATCGTGGTGCCACTGATTCCGTTTGATGCAAAGAGGCTCTCGGCAGCGTGGATGATGCGCAACCGAACCTCTCTCTTCTTGCGTTCCCTGAGGCCAGTCATCGATCTCCAAAGTTATAGTCACTCTAAGTTTAGAGAACCTATAGGAAAAAAGCAAGGCGCGTCAAAGACGGGAGGCAGGTCGGGGAGCGACTAGAAATTGCTGAGGTGGGCGGCCGTCTCGTGATCGTCTACGGCGACGGCGAAGTGCAGGCTATCGCCGTTGGCGTGGAGCAGATACATGGCCTCGATGTTCACCCCGGAATCGGCAAGGCGACGGGTCATCGTGGCCAGAGCGTCGGGGGCGTCCTTGATTATGGTCTCGATGACGCGCTGTTCCTCGAATCGCACGCCGGCGTCGGTGAGGACGCGACGCGTGGCGTCGACGTCATTCGCCATGAGACGCACCATGGAGTCGGTCCCCTGGGAAAAGGCGGCCAACGCTTCGATGTGGATTCCTGCGTCGGATAGCCGGTCGGCCAGGGCAGCAAGTTGGCCGGGGCGGTTTGCCATGTGAACCGTGAACTCAGTCATGTCACCAGCCTACGCCTTTGGGTGGGCGAGTGGGAATCGCGGAGCTTCTAATCATATCGAACATATGTTCGATATGATGGGTCGTCATGGTCAGGTATGCGGAGTTGCACAGCCATACGAATATGAGCTTCCTCGATGGCGCCTCTCACCCGGAGGAGATGGTGGCGGTCGCTGCCGAGTTGGGTTACACCGCACTTGGTGTGACCGATCACGATGGCTTCCGCGGTGCGGCCAAGGTTCATCAGTCCGCCCGTCGTATCGGGCTTCCCGTGGTCTACGGCACGGAGGTAGGCATGCCGCAGATTGCGGACATCGGTCTGCCTTCGGGTTCGCCGGTCGTCGCAATGGGCGAGAGCAGCAGCGCTCCTTTGCAGGAGAGGCCCGAAGAAGCAGAAACACCGCGCCGGGGCCGGGTTCGACGGATGCACGGATCAAAGCCGGTCGTGAAACCGCCGACCGATCATCTGGTGTTGCTGGCTCCCAATCCTGCCGGGTATGCCGCCATTGCTCGCTTTGTCACCAGAGGCCAGTTCCGCGGTCAGAAGGACGAACCGCGTTACACATACGACAATCTCGCAGAGGCAGCCCGTCACGGGAGCCTCGTTGCGCTGTCTGGATGTCACTCCGGTGCGGTCAACCGGGCCGCACTCGCCCGAGACCTGAATGGCGCAATCGCCGCGGCCGAGCATCTGCGCGACATCTTCCCGGGACGGTTCTACCTCGAAGTCTGGGACCATGGGATGCCGGAGGATGATCTCCGCAACGATGTAGTCGCCGAGGTCGCACGTATAACTCGGATTCCGCTGATCGCCACCAACAACGTCCACTATGCCTCGCGCCGTGACGCGGACCTTGCTGAAGTGCTGGCAGCTATCGGCGGACGGCGTGACCTCGATGTTGCCGACGGCTTCCGCCCCGCTACCGACGAGCGCCACTTGCGCAGCCCTGCGGAGATGCAGCGCAGACTCGGGCGCTATAGGGGTGCCGTGGAACGAGCCGCTGAACTGGGTGCGGACCTTGCTTTCGATCTGGATCTCCTTGCCCCCGATCTTCCCGACTTCCCGATGCCGGGTGCATTCACCACGGAGATCGAATACCTAACTCACCTGGCATTCGAAGGGGCGCGTACCGTCTACCCCGGCGAAGATGGACGGATAGACCCTCGGGCACGCTCCCGGCTCGAGCACGAGCTCGACGTCATCGGAGATCTTGGTTTCGCCGGGTTCTTCCTCGTTGCTTGGGACATTGTGCGATTCGCCAGATCGCGAGATATCTACTGCCAGATTCGGGGGTCGGGCGCCGATTCCGCAATCTGCCGCTGCATTGGTCTCACCAGGGTTGACCCCATTCGTCTCAACCTGCCCTTCGAGCGGTTCTTGTCCGCCGAACGGGGCCGTCCCCCCGACATCGACATCGACTTCGAGGCGGAACGTCGCGAAGAGGTCATTCAGTATTGCTACCAACAGTACGGCCGGGAACGGGCGGCCATGGTGGCAAACGTCATCACCTACCGGGCGAGATCTGTCTTGCAAGATGTGGGCAAGGCTTTCGGCCTGACCCAGGCTCAAGTGAACGGGCTGACCAAATATCTCGACACACGCAATCCGAAGGCCATCCGCACCGAGGTGCAACTTCCCGAGGGTCTGACGGCCGAGCTCATCTACGACGTTTGCGACCGTCTCGATGGCTTTCCCCGGCATCTTGGCATCCACTCGGGGGGGATGGTCGTTTCGCAGCGGCCGTTGTGGGAGGTGGTGCCGCTCGAGTGGGGGCGGATGGAGGACCGCTCGGTGCTGCAATGGGACAAGGACGATTGCGCTGCCATGGGGATCGTGAAGTTCGACCTGCTTGCACTGGGAGCGCTCAATGGGATGCATCTCTCGGTTGACATGATCAGCGAGGTTCACGGGGTCGATATCGACCTTGCCACCATCCCGCAGGAACCCGTCATATACGACATGCTGACAAGAGCGGACACGGTCGGCATATTTCAGGTCGAGTCACGAGCCCAGATGGCCACCCTTCCGAAGATGAAACCGCGTACCTTCTACGACCTGGCAATCGAGGTGGCCCTTATTCGTCCGGGACCTATTCAGGGCCATTCGGTGCACCCGTTCCTGCGTCGCCGTAACGGTCTCGAGAAGGTGCGGTTTCCCCACGAGTCGGCAAGACCCATCCTCGAAAAGACTCTCGGCATACCCGTTTTTCAAGAGCAGCTCATGGAGCTGGCTCGTATCTGCGCAGGTTTCACGGCCGGCCAATCCGATCGGCTTCGTCAGGCAATGACCCACAAGCGCTCCAACGAGGAGATGGACAAGTTGCGTGAGGAGGTTGTCCGGGGCATGGCAGGCAACGGCATAGTCGGTGCCGCTGCCGACGAGATATGGGAGAAACTGCAGGGATTCGCCTCCTTTGGTTTCCCCGAGAGCCACTCCGTATCGTTCGCCTACATCGTCTACGCCACTTCCTGGTTGAAGTATCACTGGCCCAGCGAGTTTTTTGCCGGGCTGCTCAACGCCCAGCCTATGGGTTTCTACAGTCCCAACTCGCTCGTCCAAGACGCCCAGCATCACGGGGTTGTCGTCTTGCCTCCCGACATAAATCAATCCTGGTACGACTGCACCGTTGTCCCTCACCCGGTGCAAAAAGGCCAGGTCAGCGAGTATCTGGGTACACAATGGCGGCAAGGGGAAGGACCCGTGGACGATCCCATTCGCATACCGGTCGCGCTGCGAATCGGGCTGCGGTATGTAAGGAATCTCGGCGACAAGGAGATCACCCGCATTGAAGCCGCCCGGCAGATCGGCGGACCGTTCGATGCCGCCGAGGATCTGGCGCAGCGCACCGGGCTCGACATCGGGGCCCTGGAGGCTTTGTCTGCATCGGGCGCCCTGCTGCCGCTCGGAATCGGTCGGCGCGAGGGTATCTGGGCGGCTGGAGCGCTGTCGGAGCTGGGCCCCGGCAAACTGGCGCTGGCAGAGGGCTCCGCCGCACCCGAACTGGCCGCAATGTCGCCCCCCGAAGTCATGCAAGCCGAACTCTGGTCTACCTCGATTTCGCCGACCCATCCGGTTCACTTCCTCAGGGATCGTCTCGATGATGCGGGTTGCATCCTGATCGCAGACGCTCTTGCTATGAAGACCCACGGGAAGAGAACCCGTGTAGGCGGCCTGATAACCCACAGGCAGCGGCCCAGCACCGCTCGAGGGGTTCGTTTCCTCAACCTCGAAGACGAAACGGGGTTGCTCAACGTGGTGGTCCTTCCTCAGGTCTGGGAGGCCAACTACGAGGTCGCCAGGAAAGCAATCGGTGTCGTGTTGGACGGTGTTCTCGAATACCAAGATGGGGTCACCAACTTCGTGGCCCACCGTTTCGAGAACTGGCCGGTGGAAGGAATCCGGTCTCGGGACTTTCGATAGCACATCCACTGAAATCAACCGGGTCTGGCTACTCTGCGGCCTGATCTCATTAGAGGAGTTGGACAGTGCGGGTGGTGATCGTTGGTGCCGGTCACGATGGCTCCTATCTCGCCGAGCGGCTCGTTGCCGAGGGCCAGGAAGTCGTGATCATCGAGGCCGATGAGGACAAGGCCGCCCGGATCCAGGATCGGCTGGACGTGCTGGCCATCCGGGGCAACGGGGCGAGCCCTGCCGTCTTGCGACGCGCCGGTGTTGATCATGCCGGTCTCTTCCTTGCCGTCACCGACAGCGATGGCGCCAACGTCCTGGCCTGTCGCAGCGCCAAGGCTCTCGGAGTACCCAGAACGGTAGGCAGGGTCGAGGATCCGGATCTTCGGGAAGTCTCGCCGGGGCTGGGAGTCGATGTCGCTGTGGACGCCAGGGAGTCAACGGCGGTGCAGGCCGCACGGCTTGCCGAATATGCCGGCGTGACGGAACTCGCCATGTTTGCCAACGAGCAGCTCAGCCTCGTTGCCGGCGTCGTCACTGAGGGCGGCATTGCCGCTGGAAAGACCGTTCAGGATCTGCGTCCCCTTGCGGAAGGATGGAGCTTCATCGTCGCCGCAGTTGTGCGCGGAGAGGAGACCACGATCGGCCGCGGCGACACCGAGATAAGGCCGGGTGACCACGTTGTGGTTATGGCGGAAACCGACCGGGTGCGCGACGTGATCGGCATGTTCGGCATCGACACCGAGCCCATAGAACGAGTTGTGATCCTCGGGGGTACCCGCATTGCCGAAATGACGGCCGAGATCCTGCTCGACACCGGCCACGAGGTGCTCATCGTCGAAGAGGAACAGGAACGAGCTGCCCTAATGGCCCGGCGCTGCCGGGCGTCGATTCTCCAGGCCGATCCCACCGATCCCGACTTCCTGGCTTCACTGCGCCTCGGTTCGGGGGACGTTGTCGTCGGATTGTCCGGGCACGACGAGCTGAATCTGATGGGTTGCCTCATGGCGAGTGCCGTCGGAGCGCCCAAGACAATTGCCCGCTTCGGGCATCGCAACGTCGCTGGTCTTCTCCGCAACGTGGGCATCGACGCCACCCTGTCATCGCGTGTTGCCGTGGCGAACATGATCCTCCAGTTCGTGCGACGCGATCGCATTCTCTCTGTGGCAACGGTCAAGGACACCGATGCCGAGGCGATTGAAATCGAACTGGCGGCCGGCTCCCCTGCGGTTGGGCTCGAACTGATCAATCTGGGGATGCCGCGAGATGCCGTTCTGGGTGGCATCGCTCGCGGCAGAGGGGTGCTTGTGCCCAAGGGGGACACGGTCCTCGAGGTCGGTGATCATGTGGTGATCTTCGCCAAGAGCGAGTGCATTGACGCGGTCGAGAAGCTGCTCCTGGCGTGAGTACGCGGGAGCATCCAGGCCGGCTGCGGGTGGTTGTTGTGGTCACGGCTGTCACCGCCGCCGGAGGGGTGGCGACCCTGCCTGCGATTGTCGCCGGGATCATCTACGGGGAGTGGGACGATACCGCGGCTCTTGCAGGCACGTTGGCCGTGGGTGCCGTCATCTGGTTTCTTGGCAGGCGGTTGCGGAGGACCTCGGTTCCCTTCACTTCGCGCGAGGGTTTTGCGGCGGTGGCAATCTCATGGATGGTCCTGATCCTTTTTGGCACCCTTCCATACCTCGTCGCCGGAACGTTCGAGCATCCGATCAACGCGCTGTTTGAGACGGCGGCCGGTTTCACGACTACCGGTGCAACTGTCCTCGAGGATCCGGGCGATCTCTCTCACGCCATGTTGATCTGGCGGGCGACGACGCAGTGGGTCGGGGGAATGGGGATCATTGTCTTGTCGATTGCGGTTCTGCCGATGTTGGGTGCCGGTGGAGTCGAGTTGGCCCGGGCCGAGGCGCCCGGGCCCGAACCGGAGCGGATGACTCCCCGCTTCCGCGACACGGCAGAGAGGTTGTGGTGGCTGTACGTGGGACTGACCGTCATCGAGATCTTCCTTCTCGCCGTCGGTGACATGGATCTCTTCCAGGCAATCGCTCATGGACTGACCACCATGCCGACCGGCGGTTTTGGCACCGAGGCGACCTCGATCGGCGGCTTCAGTCCCTACACCCAGTGGGTGATCGTCGCCTTCATGCTGATAGCCGGGGCCTCCTTTGCGCTCCACTTCCGGGCGCTGACCCGGCCAAAGGTCTACATGGAGAGCAAGGAGTTCATCGGCTACCTCTCGATCATCGGGATCGCAATTCTCGTTGTTGCCCTCGGGAGCTGGTCCCTTGGATCGGGCATCGAGTCCCGGATTCGCGACGCAGCGTTTACCGGCGTCACGATGGTCACGGGGACAGGGTATGCGACGGTGGATTGGGCGGCGTGGGCACCGGGTCTCCTGCTGGCGTTGCTGGTTTTTATGTTTCTCGGCGGCATGGCCGGTTCGACCGCCGGCGCCGTCAAGACCTATCGGTTGGGCATTCTCTTCAAGACAATTGGGTCCAGTATCAAGCGCATCATCTATCCGAACCTGGTTTCAGTGCAGCATTTCGGGGGAAAGGCCATCGAGCCGCGCTTGGTCCACGGGGTGGTCGCCTTCTTCGTCCTCTACGTCGGGTTCTTCGTAGGAGGCGCAGTGCTGCTCGGATTTATGGAGCCGGCGCTTGATCTCACCACCATCGGATCCGCCTCAGCATCGGCCATTGGCAACGTGGGCCCCGCCCTGGGCGATCTCGGGCCTACCTCGAACTATGCGAGCCTCGGCGCCGACAGCAAGATCGTGCTTTCGTTCCTGATGCTGGTCGGGCGTCTCGAGATCTATCCGATTGTGATCTTGCTCACACATCGCTGGTGGCGGCGGTAAGACCTGAGTCGTCCGGAGCGACATGGCACCGCCCCGGACTGACCCCGGCCGCTATGCGGCCGCAGGTGGCTGGATGACTGAGAACGTTCCGCCCTGAGGGTCCTGGAGTACCGCCATGCGCCCCGCGGGGGTGTCAAACGCCTGAACGAGCACGTTGCCGCCCAGTCGATCGAGTGTGGCTGCGGTTGCGTCGACATCGGCGACGGTGAAGTAGACATTCCAATGCGCAGGCATCTCCGGGGGGAAGGCTTCGGTGATTGTGAGCATTCCGCCGTTGGTGTTGTCGTTGCTGAGCGGATCGCCCTGCTTCTTCCCCGGAATAGTGACCAGCCAGTAGACGGGGCCTTCGCCGCCCTCAAACGCCTCGAACTCCCAGCCGAGAGCTGCGCCGTAGAAGTCGCGCGCCGCATCCACGTTGCGGGTGTTCAATTCGTTCCACGACATTGCTCCTGGCACGTGGAATACCCCGGCACCGACGTGGTCCCCGGCCTCCCACAAACCCACCGCCGCGCCTTCCGCATCCACGACGAACGCCATGCGGCCGCTGGTCATGACGTCCATAGCCGGCATCATCACCGAGCCGCCGGCCGCGGTCCACTTCTCGATGGTGTCGTCAACGCTGTCTACCGAGATGTAGGAGTTCCACACTGGCGGGATTCCCTGCTCGGTCATTTCCGGCATCTGCTTTCCCATGCCCGCAACGGCTTTCCCGTCCCTGCGGAACATGATGTACATCAGCGAGCCGTCGGGGAACAGCTGCTCGTCTGCTTCCCACCCGAACAAGGAGGTGTAGAACGTCCTGCCTGCATCCGGGTCGGGAACCGAGATGTCGGTCCACGAAAAGAGTCCATGTTGATAGCCCATATCTGTGATCCCTCCAGTGTGTGCTTCCCCGCCTGGGGACGTATTTCGACCCTACACGTCGGGTATGACACGAAACCACGTGTTCTTGGTGTGGTCCTATGCCGGTGGAATCGTCCAGGAGGTCTTCTCCGCCCACATGCGGGCGTCGTCCATCGTTGCGAGGATGAATTCGGTCTTGGCATCGGTGTAGGCGAGACGATCGTTGCGATACTGCTGTGCGAGGCGCATCTTGAGGGCACCGTACCGGTCGCTCGCTTCGGGGGTGGAACGCAGAAAGTCACGAAAGAGCAGATGATCGCTCTCCCACGAGCTCCCGATGCCGCACACGTGGACGTGGACGGTCCGCGGCGACCCTGCCGGGGGACGGAAGTAGCGATGCCGGGGGTCACGGCTTTGCAGTGGCAAGCCCAGAGACTCAATTCCGCCCTGATAGGCAGATTCCTCGCCGATGTCGCCGACGCTGATCTGGATGTCGACTATCGGCTTGGCGACGAGCCCGGGCACGGCCGTGGAACCCACATGTCTGACGGGCGTCGTTGCCGGCAGCACACTGGACAATCTGCGATTCCATCTGGCGAATTGGAGGGGCCATCGCGGGTCGTACGGCAATACCTCGACGGGAGTCTTGCTGGTTTCGCCGACGAGCTCGATGCCGGGAAACTGGGTTTGCAGCACCTCGCGGGAAAGACGCTCCCGATCCTCTACCGAGAGATCGTGCGGCCGGAGGTGGCGCGCTGCTGCCTCGATGGCGTATCGATCTGTGACGGTGGCCCGCCGCCCGAAATGGTCGAACAACAACAGCCATGCCGCGTGCGGATCGTCGATGTGGGTCGGATCGATGCCTGCTGCCTCGAGGCGGTTCCGCGTGTTGGCATCCACCAGCGCCTCGCTCAGTCGACTTTTGCGGTGCCCTTGACCCAGTCTGCGTAGAGGGCCGTGTAGACCCCACCGGCGGCGACCAGATCGTTGTGGCTTCCCCGCTCCACAAGGACTCCCTCATCGAAAACGAGAATCTCGTCGGCCGCCTCAGCAGTGGATAGGCGGTGTGCCACCGTGACACTGGTGCGCCCGCTGATGAGACGCTCCATTGCTCGTCTGGTTTGCACCTCGAGAGCCGGATCAACAGCAGAAGTGGCCTCGTCGAGAACCAGTACATCGGGTCCTGCGATCCATGCTCGGGCCAGGGCGACGAGTTGCCGCTCCCCCGAAGAGAGCTGCCCGCCGCGTTCTCCAACCGGTGTCGTGAGACCTCCGGGCATCTCGGCAAGCCAGGATTCCAGTTCGAGATCTCTGACGGCAATCCGGATTTCGTTGTCGGTCGCGTCGGGTTTCCCGTAGCGGATGTTGTCGGCGATCGTGGTATCGAACAGGAACCCCTCCTGGGGCACGTATGACAGCCGGGCACGCAAGTCGGCGGTGTCAACCGAGGCGAGCGGTACTCCGCCCACCAGGACGGCACCCTCGATCGGGTCGTGGATCCGGGTCAGCAGTTTCGAGAATGTTGACTTGCCCGATCCGGTTTCACCAACAACGGCGACCCGGGTGCCGGCCTCGATGTGCAAGCTGAGATCCTCGAAGAGCGGAGCGTCCTCCTTGTAGTAGAAGGAAACGCCGGCGAAGTCGATGTCGAGGGCACCGTCGGGGATCGGGACGGGAGTTGCGGGGTCGTCGATTTCGATCGGGCTGTCGAGGATGCGCAGGATCCGGCGCACCCCGGCGCCGGCCGATTGGGCGTGATTCAGAGTCTCGACAAGCGTCTGGATCGGTTGGACGAGCAGGTTCACGAGGAAGAGGAACGCAATGAGGGTGCCGGCGCTCATACCGGCGTCCACCCCGGTGACGACACCGATGCCGATGACGGCCGCGGTGATCAATCCGGCGAACATCTCGGCGCTCGAAAAGAGGCTCGCTCCCAACATGGCAGTACGAAATTCGCTGTTGAACTGGGCGTCGAGCGCATCTGCGACTTTGGCCCTTGTTTCCTCTTCCGCGCCGTAGGCGCGGATGACGGGAAGGCCCGAAATGGCTTCACCCATCGCTCCCAGGCTTTGCCCGACTCGCTGGCGGACCCGATCGTGGGCGCGACTGAGGATCTTCTGGATCCACACCAGCATCACGGTGTAGACAACGACACCGGCCAGCACGACGAGCGCCAGATCGAAGCGGTAGACGAGCATGGCGATCATGGCGACCACCACCTGGGCGACGCCGATGAGCAACCCCACGCCTCCCCAGTCCATGAAGTCCTGGATCGATGCAATGTCGGAAGTGACCCGGGCAACGAGGGCCCCGCGGCGTTCCGACTCGGTCACCAGGATCGACAACTTGTGGAGATGCTCGAAGGTGCGAACCCGCAACTCGGAGAGACCGGTCGCCGAAGCATGGGCGAGCCGTACCAGGGCCTGCCGTCGCACCAGGAAGGCAAGAAGCATCGCCACGAGCGCAATCAGGCCCTTGGAGACCACGCTGCCGACCTCGACCTGGTCCCGGCCGAGTAGATCCTTGTCGATGACCTGCTGGATGGCTATTGGCACGACTAGTTGGATCAAGGTTCCAAGCAGCGCGAATACGATCGTGAGTCCAAGGCCCTTGCTCAGTGCCGGGGTTTCCTGAAAGGCACGGCGCAAAGCCCTGACGGTGCCGGAGCGACTCGTGGTCTCTTCGCTCACGACTCACTCCGGCTTTCTGCGTCGTCGGCGTAGGCCTCGACGATTCTGGCGTAGCCCGGCACGTCCTGGGTCAGATCGCTATGCGAGCCGTGGGCCACTATCTGGCCCTCGTCGACAAACACGACCTCGTCGGCCAACGTGATGCTGGAGGTCCGGTAGGCGACGATGATCACAGTGGAGGGGAGCTCTGAGTCCCGAAGGCGTTCCAGAATGCGGGCCTCCACCGATGGGTCGACGGCAGAGGTGGCGTCATCGAGAATCAGCAGGCGCGGTTTGCGCACCAGGGCCCTGGCGAGGGCGATACGCTGCCGCTGGCCACCGGAAAGGCTGGTGCCCCGTTCCCCGAGGACCGAGTCGTAGCCCTCGGGCAATTCGAGGATGAATTCGTGGGCACCGGCGAGCTGGGCTGCGGCAACGACATCCTGATCGTCGGCGAGAACCCCAAAGGCAATGTTGCCGCGCACGGTGTCGTCGAAGAGAAACGCCTCCTGGGCGACATAGGCGACCTCACCGGGAAGCGCCGATCGGGCAAAGCTGCGGAGATCGCGACCGTCGATGGTGATGGACCCGGAGGAGGGGTCCCAGAGGCGGGCGAGCAGTGCGGTGAGCGTCGACTTGCCGGACCCGGTCGGGCCCACAACCGCAACGACCCGCTCCGGGCGGATGGCCAGGTTCACGTCGGTGATGACGGTTTCGCCACCCTCATACGAGAACGACACCGTCTTGCCGGTCACGTGGGCACCGGATTCCTCCGCCTGGGGGAGTAGGTCGCCGTAAGGCACGAGATCCCGCACGTCATAGACATCCTGCACCCGTTCCCAGCCGGCCCGCGACGAAGCGATCGACCAGAGAACGAACCCGATGATGCGGATCGGGATGAAGAGCAGCGACAGCAAATACGTGATCGTGATGATGTTGCCTGTGGTGACGTCGCCGCTGTTGATGCGGATCGCCCCGGCGACCAGCATGATCACAGTGATGGCGGAGAGAAGTCCTTCCACGCCGACCCGATAGGTCGCCATCATCTGTAGTACGTGGATCAGCTTGTCGCGCAGTTTCTCCGACGCCGTTTGGAACCGCTCGGTCTCGTAGTCGATGCGGCCGAGCGCCTTGATAGTGAGGGCGCCGTCGAGGCTTTCATGGGCGATCGAAGAGACCTCACCGCGGAGCACCTGAACGTCGCGGAAGGCGCTGAACATCTTCCAGGCACCCTGCATGTTGACTGCAACGATGCCGGCGAGGCAGATGAATGCGATCAACGACAACCAACCGTCGATGAGGACGATGAGAGTCACGGTGCCGATGAGCAGTAGAGAAGAGCCGATGCCGAAGGGGAGCGGAGCGAGGATGAAGGTGCCCTGGCGCACATCGGTATCGCTTACCGCCAGCAGAGTGCCGGTCGATTGACGTTGGTACCAGGCCAGCTCCAGCTTCAGGAGGTGTTCGATGAGGTCGTGACGCGCGTCAGCCTGCACCCGGAACTGGAGATAACCGGCCGCGGTGCGGCGCAGCACGATGGCTGCAGCCTTCCAGATGGCCACCAAGATGACGGCCCAGAGCGCCGGCCACAGCAGGTCTGCGTAGTCCGCGCCCTCGTCGAGCACAGGGATGATCAACTCGTCGGTGACCCGCCCGATGACGACCGCAGAGGCCACTATGGCGGAGACGAACAGCGCGGCGCCGAGTACCGCCAGCGAAAACGACCCCGGCCGGGCTTTGGCGAACCGGACTGCGATTGCTCCGCCTTCGCGCAGCATCGATTTGAGTGAAGGTTGTTGGGTGGTCACCCGATTACCTCGCTATCCGGCCCACAGGTTGATGGTACCCGCGCTTGTGGCAGGGCCCGCCGCTAGCCCGAGTAGTTGCTCGAAGCGCGGAACGTCTCATCGATGTGCACGTTGACCAGGGCGGGCAGACCGCTTTCTTCCGCCCGCCGCAACGCCGGCGTCAGATCGTCCGGGCGTGCGACCAGCTCTCCGTATCCGCCCATCGCCTCGACAATCTTGTGGTAGGGCCGCCGGCCCAGATCGGTGGCGACGAGCCTTTCGGGATAGAACATGCGATGGAAGCTCTTGATGTTGTTCCACACACCGTCGTTGCCGAGCACCCCGATGATGGGAAGGCCAAGACGAACAAAGGTGTCGTAATCCATGCCGTTGAAACCGAAGGCGCCGTCGCCGAAGACAATGCCGACTCTTTTGTCCGGGAAGACGGTCTTTGCCGCGAGAGCGAACCCGGGACCAGTGCCCAGGGTGCCGGCGGGTCCGGGCTCCAATACATGGCCGGCCGTCGAGATTTGGAGCCACTTGGCCGTTGTCGCCACGATGTCGCCGCCATCGACGGCAACGATCGAATCGGTCCCGAAGAACTCCCCGACGCCTCTGCCGAAGAACTGGGGTCCGACCAACTCAGAAGGAGCATCCGCCTCGGCGACGGCGGCAGCGAGCTTCACGGTCTCAGCCTGCTGCAAGTCTTCGGTCCAGGGGCACGTTTCGGGTCCCTCGAGACCCGAAACGGCGATCTGTTCTGTGAATCGACCCGGGTTGGCGACGATGCCGTGGTGGGCGGCCCGGTTCCAGCCGATTCTCGTCGGTTCGCTGTCGACCTGGATCACAGTCGCCTCCGAAGCGATCTTGCGGCCGTAACCGGTGCGGAAATCCCAATCCACTCCCAGCGCAAGTACAACATCGGCACCGGCGAACGCCTGAGATCTGGTCCGGTTGCCGAGTAGGGGGTGCCCGTGAGGGAAAGCGCCGCGCGCCCCGGCGTTGACATAGGTTGGAGCGTTGCGAGCCTCCGCCGCAGCGACGAGAGCGTCTGCCCCGCCGGAACGGAAGCCGCTGCCCGCAAAGATGACCGGTCGCTCGGCGGCGTTGAGGGTCGAAACGACGTCCGCAACCACCGTCTGGTCGGCGCCGGCGGGTTCCGTAGCGCGGTAGCGCTGGGGGAGAGGGGTGGAGTCCGCGACCAATGACGTTTGGACGTCAAGGGGAATGTCGAGGAATACGGGTCCGCCTCGCCCGGAAAAGGCGTGCCGCACTGCTGCCGCTACGTACTCGCCGATACGTGCCGTCTCCCAGACCGTGGCGGCAAAGCGAGTCGTCGAGCGGAATAGCTGAGGGTGGTCCATCTCCTGAAGACCGCCGGTGTGTTCCTGGGCGACGGGGTGGCGGCCTCCGAGTACCAGTACCGGAGTGCCGGAATACTGAGCGTTGAGGACGGCGGTGACGGTGTTGGTCACACCCGGCCCAGCAGTGACCGCGACCACTCCGAGTTTGCCGGTGAGCCGCGCATATGCCTCGGCTGCCTGGGCCGCGGTTTGCTCGTGCCGGACATCGACGATGCGAATGTCTTCAAGGACGCAACCATCGAGGATCCCGATGATGTGGCCACCGGTGAGGGTGAAGACGGTGTCGACCCCTTCATTCTTCAGCGCTCTGGCCAGGAGCCGACCGCCGTGGATTTTCTCCACTACAGGTCCCAATCGGAGAAGAGGCGCGGCTGCAAGAGGTATGCCAACGTTCCTGCTGCTTCCGGAGCGCCCCGCCAACTCGCCATTCTCAGGTCTACGGCAGCCACCGTCGCTGTCTTCATTTCGACAGCAGCTCCGGTGAGGGCTCGCACCAGGTATCCCCACGTCGGCTGATGTCCTACGAGCATCAGCCTGTCTACCTCGTCGGGAGTTCTGGAGGCGACCCTGAGCGCTCCTCCCGCCGATGTGCCGTAAAGATCATCGACTTCGATCGTCTCGCAGCCCCACTCGCCGGCGTCGGCTGCGAGCAGCGCCGTTTCCCGGGCGCGTACCGCAGACGATGTGACAATGAGGTCGGGCGTCTCACCGAGACGGCTGAGCAGCTTGCCCATAGTCATCGCGGCACCGGTACCCCGTCGGCTCAGGGGTCTTGCATGGTCGGAGGCAGCTCCCGCATTCCAATCGGACTTGCCGTGGCGAAGGATCATCAAACGCTTCATGTTCAGCACGATACCGTGGCGGCGGTGCCGGCCGCGGAGCCATAATGCGTCCGATGGATTTGAACGACGTCGAACCACTCGACCTTACGGACCCAGTGACCGCCGCCGAGACGTGGAGGGCGCAGCTTGCTGCATACGAAGTGGAAGCCGATTTGATCGGCTTCCACGGGATCCCGCCGCTCCATGAATCGCTCGAAGAGATGATGTCCCAGGCGCTGCGTTGGATAGGCAGTCGCGACGACAGCGGCACGGTGGTGGCGGCGCTCGGCTTTACAGAGGATCGAGGGTGTATCGACATCGACCGGCTGTTTGTCGCTCCCGGATCGATTCGGAAGGGGAGGGCCCGGGCTCTGGTGGCGGCGCTGGCCACAGATCGGGAGGTTACCGTGAGCGCCGCCTGCGCAAACCAACCCGCGATCCGCCTCTATGAATCGCTCGGTTTCGTCCAGGTAAGAGAAGAGGAAATCGTTGGTGGGTTGACCATTGTTCATTTCCGAAGGGAGGCCGCATGAGCCGTCGTGAACATCGGGATATCGAGGTGCACGTCAGGCCCGATGAGAACGTGGTCGTGGAACTTGACGGCGTCGTGCCGGGTTTCACCACCTGGTCCACGACCGGGGGCATCATCGGCATCTTCGTGGCGCTCATCGTGCCCAGGGTGTTGAGTCTGCCGTTCTTTGCGGGGATCCTCGTGATCGTCTTCGTGCTTCTCGGCACTTTCGGTGCGATCTACTACCTCGTTGGCCGGCCCCTTGCAGCCAGGTGCGTTCCGCCCATGAGCGGTCCCTATCTATCGCTGGTTCTCACCGACAAGCGACTGCTGGTGCTCGACCGTGCGCTCAGTTCGGATCAGCCCGAACTCAAGGAGGCCGCGTCGATCGATGAAATCGGTACCGTCGAATATGAGCGGGCGGGACCGATCTCGCCGCAACGACTGCGGTATGTTGTGGCGGGGACGGAACATCGCACGTTTGAGTTCCCTCGTTCCGAGCCCGTCAGGAAAATCGTCGAGGCATTGACCGCGTAAGGAGTTCGGAACCTCGAGAGCCAGAGGTTTCGTCATAGGGGTATCAATACCATGAGAAGAGCACCCATCTTTGTAGTCCTGTTGGCCTTGCTTGCCGCATCCTGCTCGGAAGCAGACGAGGGTGAGTCGACAACGACGGTCCCCGCCACGAATGAGGGTGAGTCGACAACGACGGTCCCCGCCACGAATCCTCCGCCGACACAGGAAGGGCAGGTGGTACGTGCCGATGTAGAGCGTGCCGTCAACACCGATGCCACCGACGATGAACTGGCATCGGTGGTCGCCGGCAACACCGAGTTTGCATTCGAGTTGTTCCGCGCTGCCGCCGCCGACGGCGCCAACACGTTCCTGTCGCCGTACAGCATCGCCGCAGCTTTGACGATGACCTACGCCGGGGCTCGCGGGCTGACTGCCGACGAGATAGCCGACACTCTCGTCTTCGGTGTCGATGGCGATCGCATCCACACAGTCCGCAATGAACTCGATCTTCGCGTGACAACGATCCCGGAGCCCCCGCCGGATGACCTGCGCGAGCCGATGTCGATCGAGATCGCCAATTCGCTATGGGGTCAGTACGACTATCCATTTCTCGAGGAGTTCCTGACGACACTCGCCGAGAACTACGACGCCGGAATAAACCTGGTCGATTTCGCAACAGACGCCGAAGCGGCCCGGGTCGAAATCAACGACTGGGTCGAGGAGCAAACCAGGGGCCGTATCGTCGATCTCATTCCGCAGGGCGTGATCGACTCGATGACCCGCCTCGTGCTGGTCAATGCCATCTGGTTCAAGGCAAGTTGGGCGGAGCAGTTCGAGCCCGAAGCAACGGCCGACGACACATTCCACACTCTTGCAGGTGGCGAGTCGACGGTCCCGTTCATGAACGGTGGAGGGATGATGCCCTACACCGCCGGTGACGGCTTCGAGATGTTCCGGATGCCATACGCCGGAGATGCGGCAATGATCGTGATAGTTCCGGAAGAGGGCAGATTCGAGGAGATCTCAGCCCAACTCGACTCCGGGTTCCTTGCAGAGGCAACAGCAGCGGCAACCACTCGTGACATCGACCTGGCGTTTCCCAAGTTCGAATTCACTTCGGAGTTCGGGCTGAGCAAGACGCTCCGGGATATGGGCATCGTGGAAGCATTCGCCTCGCCGACCGCCGACTCCGGAGCCGATTTCACCGGCATGACCGAGCAGCGCGAGCTATTCGTCCAGGATGTCGTCCACCAGGCATTTGTCAGTGTCGATGAAACCGGAACCGAGGCGGCCGCAGCTACCGCGGTGATCATCGGTCTTACGTCTGTTGGCGATCCACCGCTTCCGGTGAAGGTCGACCGGCCGTTCATCTTCATGATCGAGCACAGCAGTACCGGTGAGCTGTTGTTCATCGGGCAGGTCGTCGACCCGGCTTCCTAGGCACCCTCCTGAACGGTGTCAGCAGTGCTCTACCCCCCGGCGGCCCAGGCGAGCAGCAACTGTCCTCCGAAGTAGAGGGGTAGGCCGAGGTAGCGGTTGACCAGCCCGGGTGAAGCAAAACGGTCGCGAGCGACAAAGATGTCCGATAGGTAGAAGGCGAGGGCACCGATTGGGATCCTCCAGTCGGTGTCTGCCATGTTGGTGGCACCGGCGGTCGCGACCATGGCCGAGATCACGCCGATATAGGCGATGACCGGGGCTTTTAGCTCTCTGGGTACTGTCGGCATCAGCCACCGCATGACCGGGATCGCCGCGACCACGACGGCGGCGAGCAACAGATAGACCCCGTCATCCAGTCCTCGATTGATAAATGCGATCACATATGCAACATGGCCCGCCAGGAAGGACGCCAGTCCCGCCACAAAAGGGGTGCGTCCGTTGTAGGTGAGGAAGAGATCCCCGAACCAGGAAAGGGCAAGCCCGACAAGCATGATGCGGCCGAACGTCGTGTCGAGCGCACCGGCCGACAGAGCTACCGCAATGAAAGCGGTGGCGGCGACCATCTTGGGGACACGTTTCCGCATCGGGCGTCGGGTCTCTGCGAACAGAGTGGCGGCCAGGCCGGCAAGACAGGCGATTGTGAAAAACCAGGCCATGGACCCACAATAGGCCGACGAGATCGGCCGAGACTCTGGAGGTCTGTTGTGGCTCTAACGCAGGAACTCGAAGGAGCGTTGAACGCTCAGGTGACTCTCGAACTGGAGTCGGCTCACCAGTATCTGGCCCTGTCTGCCTGGCTGGAGTGCGAAGGCCTCCCCGGGATGGCGCACTGGATGCGTATGCAATCCGGCGAGGAGAACGAGCACGCGATGAAGTTCTTTGAGTTCCTCGTCGACCGCAACGCGACCGTGAAGCTGGGCCCGCTACCGCAGCCCGTGCTGGAATTCAATTCTGTCATCGATGTGTTTCGGGCGTCACTTGCCGCCGAGCAACGGGTGACCGAGGCGATCAACACTATCTATGCGATTGCCACCGACGCTCGCGACTTCGCTTCGTATCCACTGCTCGATTGGTTCGTCAACGAGCAGGTCGAGGAAGAGGCAACGGTGCAGCAGATTATCGACGATCTAGAGCGGATAGAAGGCAACGGCTATGCCCTGCTGATGCTGGACCGCGAACTGGGCGCCCGCCAGGAAGGAGCGGAGTAGTCAGCTTCCCCTCTCGTTCTTGCGTGCGTCGCTCCGTGCGAATTCATCGCCGGGTCGCGCCGCTGTTGTTGCTCTTGGCGATTGTCTCGGCCGGATGCGATGACGCCGGCGGGGGCGACGCCGCGGCCATCGAGATCTCTGACGAGCAACTGATTGTGCAAGCCGGCACCTGGATCAACTCTCTCGGTCTCATGCAGAACGATCCCGGGGTTTGGAGAGAGAGGATTGAACGGGCGTGCATTGAAGGCGTATGGGATCCCGACATCGCTATGCAACTCGCAGAGGAGTTCGTCGAAGAAGACCTGACCACATCGGTCAGGGCACCAGGCTCAGGGCCGCCTTCGGTGGTGGATGGTGCTCGGGCGCTGTGGACGATGGCAGTGAATGCGTGTCGTGACGCCTTCCCTTCCGGCGCCATCGAGGACGGGCCGCCTTCTTCCTGAGATCATCCGTCGGACGGCTGAGCAATGCAAGAACGGCAATGGAGGCGCTTTCGGATGCCCGGCGCCTACGGCCTACGTTCTCCGCCCGGCGCTTTGAGCCCTACATCCGCTCGACGATGTAGTCGATCGCCTTTGTCAGCGTCGCCAGGTCGTCCGGGGCGACGTTGGGGAACATGGCGAGCCGCAGCTGATTCTGGCCGAGTGCCCGGTATCCTCCCGTGTCCAATATCCCGTTGTCACGCAACACCGCCGACAGCACATTGGCGTCGACCTCTTCAGCGAAGTTGATCGTCGCCACGTTTGTGCTCCGCTCCGCAGGGTTGGCCACGAACGGGAATGCGTAGTCCGAGTCCTCGGCCCACGAATACACGATGTCCGAAGAACGGGCACACCGCTCTAAGGCCCAGTCGAGACCGCCGAGTTCCAGCATGGAGTCGATCTGGCTCCGCACCAGGTACAACGTTGCCAGCGCAGGAGTGTTGGTGGTCTGATCCTTGAGGGAGTTGTTCACGGCGAGCTGCAGCGAAAGGAACCCGGGGATCCAGCGGTCGCTGTTGTGAATCTTCTCGATCCGTTCCAGGGCGGCAGGGGAACAGAAGGCTATCCAGAGTCCGCCGTCACCACCGAAGACCTTCTGCGGGGAGAAGTAGTACACATCGAACTGCGACGGGTCGACGGCCATGCCGCCCGCCGCCGACGTCGCGTCTACAGCAACGATGCCTTCAGCTTCCGGGCGAACGATCGGCATCATCACACCGGTCGTCGTCTCGTTATGTGTCAGGGCGTAGAGATCGACCTCGGAATTCGGAACGGGGAGCGGGAAGGTCCCGATGTCCGCCTTGATCACCTCAGGCTCCTCCAGATGGGGAGCCCCGGCGACAACTTTGGCGAACTTGCCGGAGAAGACGCCGAAATCGAGGTGCTGGCTCTTGTTCTCGATGAGCCCAAACGTGGCGCTCGCCCAGAATGCGGTTGCGCCCCCCACACCCAAGACGACTTCGTAGTCGTCGGGCAGAGAGAACATATCCTTCATGCCGTTGCGGATGGCCCCGACGACAGCCTTGACCTTCGGCTGACGGTGACTCGTTCCCATGAAGCTGGACCCGGTCACTCCCAGTTCCAGGAGGCTCTCAGTACGGACCTTTGAGGGACCGGAGCCGAAGCGGCCGTCCTCCGGGATGAGCTCTGCGGGAAGGTGGATGGATGGAATATCAGACATTGGGTACCGCCGATTAGGGTTCGATGATCTTCAACCAGGAGAGTAGATCAATGTGCGCCGCAGGCCCACCCGGGATATCCCAGCGAGTAGTCGGAGTAGCAGAGTCCGCAACCGTTGCCATCACCACCAAGGCGAAGGCTATGCGCGCAGCCGGGGCTCCCGTCATTGGTTACGGGGCGGGCGAACCGGACTTCGCGACGCCCGATCACATCGTCGCAGCCGCCATCGAGGCAGCCCGCGATCCGAAGAACCACAAGTACACGCCCGCCGTTGGTCTGCCCGAGGTGCGACAGGCGGTTGCCGATGTCACCCGAAACAACACCGGCCTCGATGCCAAAGCGCAACAGGTCGTCGTCACCAACGGCGGGAAACAGGCCGTCTACCTGACGTGCCAGGCGCTGATCGATCCGGGCGATGAAGTTCTGCTTCCGGCCCCGTACTGGGTGACGTATCCAGAAGCGATCAAGCTTGCGGAAGGCGTCCCGGTGTCGGTCCCGACTGACGAATCGACCGGGTACCGGGTCACCATCGATCAACTGGACGCAGCCCGCACCGACAAGACGAAGATGCTCATCTTCGTGTCCCCATCCAATCCATCGGGCGCCGTCTACAACCGCGACGAGGTGCGGGCCGTCGGGGAATGGGCGGCCGCCAACGATGTCTGGGTGATGACCGACGAGATTTACGAGCACCTCGTCTACGGTGACGCCGAGTTCGCCTCGATGCCGGTTGAGGCCCCCGCCGTCACTGAACGGTGCGTCGTCGTCAACGGTGTTGCCAAGACGTTCGCCATGACCGGGTGGCGCGTCGGTTGGCTGATCGGCCCCGAATCGGTGGCCAAGGGCGTTGGGAAACTGGTAGGGCACATGACGACCAACGTGTCGAATGTGAGCCAGCGTGCCGCTCTCGCCGCCATCACGGGTCCGATGGACTCTGTGTACGCCATGCGCGAGGCTTTCGACCGGAGACGGCTCAAGATGCACTCGATGCTCAACGCCATTCCGGGCGTTGTCTGCCCCGAGCCGGAGGGAGCGTTCTACGCCTATCCCAACGTGACTGGTTTGCTCGGCCGAGATCTCGGCGGGAAGACGGCGGCAACGAGTCTGGAGCTCGCCGACATCATCCTGGAGAAGGCTGAGGTGGCCTTCGTGCCGGGAGAGGCTTTTGGGACACCGGGTTACGCCCGATTCTCCTTCGCCCTTGCCGACGACGATCTGGAAGAAGGTCTCCGCAGGATCCAGAGCCTGGTCGATTAGGAGACTGCTGAACAAATGGCGTGCGGACTCGTTCGACCACGAGGAACGCCCGGTCACAGACGCGGCTGCGAGGCCAAACTGACATAGTTCAGCAGGTCCCTAGCCGAGGCCCTGGAGGGCTGCCGCGGCTGTGTGCCATGCGGGATCATCCGGGTCGACCAACTCCATGTGACCCACGCCGTCTAATTCGAGGAGCGTGACCGGGTCGCCGGCGGCTTCAGCCCGGGCGGCGTAGGTGCGGCTCATCTCGATCGGAACGGCATCGTCCGCAGTGCCGTGCACCAGCACCTGGGGCACACCCAGCGGAAGCATCTCTGCCGGCGACGCCGATGCGTATCTTTCGGGTCCGTCGTGCGGAGTGCGACGCAAGAACTCGTCGACGGCGTTGTGCCCGATTCCGCGGCCGTGCCCGTCGGCCAGATCGCTGACGCCGGCAAGGGCGATCACGCCTCGCACCGGTACTCGTGACACTGGATTGGGTGTACCGTCGGCCAGGTGGGGGCGCACCGCCGACCAAAGAGCGAGATGGCCCCCGGCCGAGTGGCCGACGGTGACCACTCGGTTGAGATCGAGGTTGTGATCGCCGGCGGCCGATTCGAGATGGTCGATGCCGCGGGCTACGTCCTCCAGCGTCGCCGGCCAGCCGCCGCCGCTGCCGACTCGGTGGTACTCCAGGTTCCAGCTCGCCCAACCCCGGAGGGCAAGATCGACGGCAAGGCCTTCCATGGAGTCACGGGTCCAGTGGTCTCGCCAGAAGCCGCCGTGGATCAGCACGGCGACGGGATGCGGGCCCTGTCCGGGCGGCAGACGAAGGTCGGCGATGTGATCCTCCGCCGGGCCGTAGCGGTACGGGTGTACCTCGGCGGCGGCACGGTTGACCAGGTGATCGATGGCGTGGCGGTAGCCGTCGACACCGCGTCCGAAGATCGTATATATACAGGCGGGTTCGATCACCGATTGGCGACGCCAAGGTTCACGGTGGCGGACGTTGGAGATGTGGACCTCAACCGTGGGGAGCTCAGTTGCCGCGATGGCGTCGTGGAGGGCGTAGCTGTAGTGGGTCAGCGCTCCGGCGTTGATGATCACGCCGTCATGGACGCTGCGGGCGGCGTGGAGCCTGTCGATGATCTCACCCTCGTGATTGGACTGATAGCAGGAGATTTCGAGATCACGCCGGGCCCCCCAGCCGGAGATGAGCGACTCGAGTTCGCTCAGAGTGGTTGATCCATAGACATCGGGCTCGCGGGCGCCGAGCAGGTTCAGGTTGGGGCCGTTGATGACGAGCACGTTTTGCATAGTCAGAGCGTATTGGATCGGGCCGGTTCGGCCTAATGGTCGGCTAGCTTGGATGCGGGAGGTGTGAGTGGAGATTCTGTACACCAAGTCATTCTGGGAGCTGGACCTAGCCTCCGAGGCGGACCCGATGGATGCGTTCCTGAAGCGCGTGGCGGCCGATGGTTTCGACGGCACCGAGATGTTCTTGCCTCTGATCGAAGACCCGGCCGCCAGGGTTCTAGAGCTTCACGAGGAGCACGGTCTCTCGCACCGCATCATCGACATCGTCACCGTGGGCAACACCCCTGATGACCACCGTATGAGTTTCGATGCTGCGGTGAAGCTTGCCGTCTCCTACCAACCGATGCTGATCAACAGCCACACCGGGCGGGACATATTCTCCTTCGAGGACAACGTCGCTCTATTCCGGCATGCGATCGCCGGCAGTGCCGAGTGGGGAGTACCGATAGTCCATGAGACACACCGGTACCGCCCTACCTACTCGGCCATCGAAACTCGGCGGCTTCTCGAAGAAGTCCCGGAACTCCTCTTGACCGCCGACCTGTCGCACTGGATGGTCGTCCACGAGTCAGATCTCTCGGACCAGGAGGAAACGGTCGATCTGGCCCTGAGACGCAGTAGACACATCCACGCCAGAGTGGGGTTCGAAGAGGGCCCGCAGGTGGGCGACCCGCAAGCACCGGAGTGGGCCACCCATGTGGCTCGCCACGTGGAGTTGTGGGAGCGCATCGTCGACCACTGTCGGGAGGCGGGCTTAGCGCCCCTTGCGATCACCCCCGAGTTCGGTCCGGCCCCCTATGTACCCACCATTCCCCATGCGAACGAGCCGGTGACCGACGTCTGGCGTGCAAATGTGTTCATGAAGGACATGCTTCGGCAGAGGCTGCGTAGCGACCGCTAGTTGTCAGCTCGACGGGGCGGAAAGGAAGCGGGGCGCGACTTTCCGTGCCTCGTCGACGAGGTCGGCGTCGATGCGGCCCTTGGTCACGTCGTAGCGAGCACGGAACTCCTGGTGCAGCGCCGACATGACATCTTCGTTGCTCAGATGCCGGACGTCGCCGAGGGATCCGGTGGTCCCTGGACGCCACTCGAGGTTCAACGCCCGGTAGACCGGGATCAACGCCCGCTGGAGCAGATCGGTGCGGTTGACGGCGATGACACCGCCGACGTGGGCGGCGTGCTTGGCTAGTCGTTGTCCGATACCCATCAGCTTGATGCGGCCCTCGTAGTTGACGCTGAACTCACCGGGGCAATACTCCCCGGGTACTTCGCCGATGTTGGATGCGATTCCGATTCGATCGAAGGTGGCGACGATAAGGGCGCTGATCTCTCTGAACCTCGTATGAATCGAGATTCTCGGGTCCTTATCCGGGATGGCGAACGAGAACGCAATGGTGTGTTCGGTAAACGCTGCTGCACGTCCACCTGCCAGCCGCTCCACGGAAGCGAATCCAACGTCGTCCGCTGCTGCCACAGCGTCCGGGAACTCCGGGGCGATAGTGTCCCGTTTGCCGAATGCGATTTCCCGCCCCGGAACATAGAGACGAAGGGTTGCAGGCATTTCTCCAGCCGAAACCGCAGACAGGATCGCCTGGCTCAGAGCGGTATCCAGACCGGGTTCTTCCGGCCAGGCGCCACTCAATATCTGGAGTTGGGGCGGCACTGGGGGCAGCGTAGCGCGGAGATCCGATAGCTACTGCCGCCACGGCGTTATCCTGCCGCAAGTTCTGAAAACAAACCGTCGGGTACCCCTTGAAGAGACTTCTGCTGGTCATAGTGCTTGCTCTGCTCGCCGCCTCGTGTGGCGATGGCGGCATGCTCGACGGCCTCGGTGACCGGTCGGCTCAGATCGTCCACGGGGAGACAACCCTTCCGCCATCTACACAAGCCCCAGCAGACGACACGACCCCCCTGGGGTCGGTGCGCTCGAGCGACGTGATCTGGTTCAACGACGGACTCGCCGGCGAAGGTATCGGCGAAATCGGGCAGATCATCTCCGCGGTGTGGGCCCGTGGCGACGGGGTCACTTCTGTGATCCAGGCAACCCGGAACGAGATTGCCGTGGCCCTTCCCGGAGTTCAGTTCCCCGAGCTGCTTCCCGATGAAGTGGGCTGGGTGACCAGCCAACTGGTCTACGACGTCGCCTCGGCCACATTGGACGCGGACACGGCGGCGCAGTTCGGACTCTGGTATCTGGAACCGTATTCCTCAGATAGCGGCCGTACTGCTCTCATGTGGGTGCGCCCGGCAACCGGTGCCGACACCATCGGATCTATCACCCCCGAGAACACCACCAACGGGCTCAGCCTGACCTGGGTGGCGGAGTCGTTCCACTACAGAGTTCTCTGTCCGACGACGCTGCAGGAGGAGTACTGCTGGCAGCTTGCCGAGTCGGCGATGCCACTCAGTCTGCTGCTGCCCGAACCTGCGGCGGAATCGGGAGATGAGGCTGGGACAGACGCCTGATTCCGTCACCTAGCGAGGGACGACGCACCTAAGGTTGAGTGCTTCCGCGAGAGAGGTGAGCCATCATCCACAGTGGCGGCTGGTGGTCGTATGTTCGATACGACGAGGACCAGGATCGACCAGAACTGAACCGGGCTCTCTTGAAACGAGTCCTCGGCTACGGGATGGCGTACAAGCGCGAGATGACCGTCGTGCTCGTCACGATCGTCATCATCTCTTTGCTGTCTCTGCTTCCACCCCTCCTCATCGGCGACCTCATTGATAACGCCATTCCGAACGAGAACCTCGGCAGGGTGACCCTGCTCGGGATCGGCATGGTTCTCGTGCCGCTGCTCAACGGGGGGCTCGGGGTGCTGCAGCGGTGGGCGTCGGCGACGATCGGCGAAGGGATCATCTTCGACCTCCGTTGCCAGCTGTTCGGCCACCTGCAGCGGATGTCTCTCGGCTTCTTCACGGCGACACGTACTGGAGAGCTGATGAGCAGGCTCAACAACGATGTTGTCGGCGCCCAGCAGGCGGTCACCGGCACCTTTGTGACGCTCGCGTCGAACCTCGTATCGGTGTCCGCCACCCTCATCATTATGCTCTTCCTCGAGTGGCGGCTCACGCTTCTCGCCCTTGTGATTCTTCCCCTGTTCATCGGGATATCGCGCCGGGTCGGCAGGATGCTGCGGACCGTACGCCGTCGGCAGTTGGAGCAGAACGCCGAGATGAACGCCCTCATGCAGGAGACGTTGGGAGTCTCCGGAGCTCTCCTGGTGAAACTGTTCGGTCGAACGAAGGACGAAGACCACAGGTTCGAGCAGCGGGCCGGGAGTGTGCGTGACCTCGGCATTCGGCAGGCGACCATTGGTCGCTGGTTCTTCATGGCCCTCGGCGTGATGAGCGCTCTGGGGACTGCCGTGGTCTTCTGGATCGGTGCGTTTCTCGTCATCAACGGTGACATCACCATCGGGGTGATCGTGACCATGTCCTTTTACCTCAACAACCTGTACGGACCGCTGTCAGGCCTCACTAATGCCCGGGTCGAGTTCGCCACCTCGCTTGTTTCTTTCGAGCGAGTTTTTGAAGTGCTCGACCTCGAACACGACATAGTCGAAGCCGAAGATGCGGTCGTGCTCGGCGACGTGGCCGGATCCGTCTACTTTGACCACGTGTGGTTCTCGTACGCCGGGCACCAGGGTCTGCAGGCGGTACGCCGCTATGGCTGGAGTGGCGTGACCGACGGCGACGACGGAGCCTCCGCAGAGCAACCCGTCACCTGGGCGTTGCAGGACGTTTCTTTCGAAGTGAACCCGGGCGAGATGGTGGCCCTGGTCGGGCCGAGCGGAGCCGGCAAGACCACGTCGACGTATCTGCTTCCTCGTCTCTACGACACCGACCGAGGGGCGGTTCGGGTCGATGGGCACGATGTGCGGTCAATCGCCCTCGAATCTCTTGCGGATTCGATCGGTGTTGTTACCCAGGAGACCTACCTGTTTCACGACACCATCGCCGCCAATCTCCGCTACGCCCGGCCCGATGCGACCGACGAGGATCTGCGGAAGGCGGCTGCTACGGCAAACATCGCAGAGATGATCGAGGGTCTTCCCGATGGTTATGACACCGTTGTCGGCGAGCGGGGGTACCGCCTGTCGGGCGGTGAGAAGCAGCGGATTGCCATCGCCCGGGTGATTCTCAAGGATCCGGGGATCCTGATCCTCGATGAGGCAACTTCCCACCTCGATGCGCATGCCGAGGCGCTGATTCAAGAGGCGCTGGAGCGGGTCCTGGAGGGCCGCACGGCTCTCGTCATTGCCCATCGGCTTTCCACCATCCTGGCCGCGGATCGGATCCTGGTTCTTGCCGAGGGCAGGCTCGTCGAGTCGGGTAGTCATCGCGAGCTCGTGGAAGTCAACGGTCTCTATTCCTCGCTCTATCGAACTCAGTTCGCCACAGAAGGAAACATTGGTGTCGAGGCCTGATCGAACCGTCCTGTTGCTGACTGCGGTGGTCATTGTGCTCGCCGCGTGTGGGAGCGACTTGGCGACCACGACGACATCGGTTCCCGAGGGCACTACTCCGACTACAACGACCGCGATTCCGGCGGACGCCGCTTCGACCCTGGCCTCGCCCGGCGACGGCTGCGCAGACGTGATCGATGTCACGATCGAACCGGGTGATGCCGGGTATACCGTGTCCGCGACCGTTGCATCTGCGGACACCGGCTGGGACAAGTACGCCGACCTCTGGGAGATCCGGTCACTCGACGGCACTGTTCTCGGCGAGCGAGTGCTGGCGCATCCGCACGAGACGGAGCAGCCATTCACCCGAAGCGTCGGAGGTGTTGCGATACCGGAAGAGGTTTTCGAGGTAGTGGTGGTCGCCCGGGATTCGGTGGCCGGCTTCTGCGGCGCAGAATATGTCGCCGAGGTCCCTCAGCCATGACGTACCCGGTCTGGAGCGATGACGGCTGGATTGACGTACCTGTTCCGGAGATGGGCGGTGAGGCCATTGTCGTGCCAAACGTGGCCGCGGTCGTCCGCGACGAAGCCGGGGAGCGGCTGCTGATGCAACGCCGGGACAAACCCGGGGAACCGGTCAGAGGCATGCTCGAGCTACCCGGTGGGCGCTGGCGTGCCGGCGAAGCGCCCGACCAGGCGGTCGCCCGTGAGGTCGCCGAGGAGACCGGGATCGAGTTGATAGACCCCTTCGCCGCAGTCGAGCGGGTAGAAACCGGCCGCAATCGGGCCTGTGCAATCGCCCGTCCGGTGGCGGTGATCAATGGACTCGACGGTACCTATCCGTCGTTGCACGTGCTCTTTGAGTGCACGGGGCGTGGTGAGCCGCGGCCCCAGCCGGGGGAAACGGCGGATCCGCGCTGGTGGCCGGTCGCTGAGGTCGAGGCGCTGCTGGAGAATCGACCTGAAGAGCTCATAGACCAGACCAGGGCGATGCTTGCCGCCTACTTCCAGTGGGTCCCCTAGATCTGTTCCTGCGGGTCTGGGGGCTCTTGGTGACCGGGCGGGAGGACCAGAACCGGGCGACCCGATTCGATCATTACCCGCGCCGAGACACTCTCCCAAGCAGACTGGTCGAAGATCTGGCGGGTCGCTCCCAACAGTACGACATCCGCGCGCAGTTCTTCGGCGAGCTGAGAAATCGTCCCGGCCGGATCGGCGCCTTCCTGGAACACCGTCGTAGCTTCGATTCCGGCTGCCTTGAGTGCGGCGGTTATCGGCTCTGTCAGCCTCCTGCCGCGCTCTTCGACGTACCTTCCGATGACGCCGTCGGTGCCCTCTTCGTCTTCGTACTCTTCCGTCAGGGGATGCCACCCTTCGGATCGCAACGTGTCCAGGAAGCCGCGCGGAACCTCGATAACGGTGGTTACGGTGACCCGGCCGGATGTTCCGAGCAGATGGCGGGTGAACTCGACAGCAGGCTCCGGGCTGAGTACCCCGGTCGTGGCAATGAGCACATGCATGAACGGAATCATAGGTCGTTCGTCGCTTTGCATTGTCTGCCATAAGTACTCTGGGCAGACGGGAAGGAGACAAGATGCGTGATGAGACAGGACTCGACGTAGAAACTATCAACAAGGTGACCTGGCAGATTCCCAACGCTCTTTGTTTGGTCGGGTCCCGGGCGGGTGACGAGTGGAACGGAATGACCCAGAGCTGGGTCACGCAGGCTGCGATGGATCCTGTGCTGGTGGCCGTGTCTGTCGACGCCTCCGCCGTGACCAACCGGCTGATTCGCCAGGGTGGGTCGTTTACCGTCAATCTCTGGGACCAATCCGACACCCGCGTCTTCGTGAAGTTCTCCAAGCCCGCTGTCAAGGACGGGGAAACACTCAACGGCAGGCCGATCCGGCAGGGCGTTACCGGCGCCCCGATCTTCGAGGAGGCTGTCGCCTACATCGACTGTCGTGTTGTCAACACAGTCGAACTCGGCAGCCATGACATGTTCATCGGAGAGATCGTTGACGCCGGGTTTCACGAGGGGAAAGAAGGGACACCGATTGCCAGCATGAGTGATACCCGCATGAAATATGGGGGAGTCATCCGCAAGGCCCACAAGAGAACCTGACGGCAAGCGCTCTTGATAGCGATCGCGGCAAGCGGTTAGGTTGCGGGCATCGATCGATGATGCTCGCTGTTGATGAAGGGAGGCCTGCTCCATGGACGTACGGGTTGATGGAAGAGTCGCGCTGATCACCGGCGCCAGTCGTGGAATCGGTGAGGCAACCGCGGCAGAGCTGCTCGCCTCAGGTGCAGCAGGTGTGACCATAACGAGCCGCAAGGAACCCAACATCACAGAAGCTGCCGCCCGGCTGGATGACGATCGAGTGATGCCGCTCGTGGCACGGGCCGACAGTGAGGCGGATGCAGAAAGCGCCGTCGGAGCAACCATCGCGAGGTTTGGCAGCCTCGACATTCTGATCAACAACGCCGGTACCAACCCGGCAGCCGGCACCCTCGCAGACGTCGATCTGGGCGCAGTCGGTAAGACGTGGGAGGTGAACCAGCTCGGCCCGTTGTTGTGGGCGCGAGCCGCATGGCGTCACTGGATGTCTGCAAACGGCGGCTCGGTGGTGAACGTCGCTTCCGTTGGAGGGATCCGGGTTGGCCCCGTCATCGGCGCCTACAACATCTCCAAAGCGGCACTCATCCACATGACCCATCAGCTCGCCAACGAGATGGCTCCCGGCGTCAGGGTCAACGCCGTCGCCCCTTCGGTGGTACGCACCCGGCTCGCGGCCGCCCTATGGCAGGGCATCGAGGAACACACAGCAAACTCGCATCCGCTGCAACGTATCGGCGAACCTGAGGATGTAGCCAGAGCGATCGTGTTCCTGGCATCGGATGCCGCCGGATGGATAACGGGGGCGGTGTTGCCCGTAGATGGAGGGGTGATCGGCGCCGCGGCGGCCCCGGGTCTCGGCGGCTAGACGGGCGGTTCGACCGCATCCGCGGGGTCATAACCCGGGAAGTCTTCGTCCACCCAATGGATGTATGCCTCGGCGCTACCGACATCCCTGCCCTGCACAGACGACATCAGGAATCGGTGATGAAGGAAGTCGGCATAAGCCTGTACGGGTTCGCGTTGAGGCACGTCGGCCCTGACACGTTGCAGAAGCGGCTCAAATATCTGAACCCTCCACATCATGGCCATCAAATCGCGGCTCTCGGCGCTGCTGAAAGGTTCTCTAGCACTGTGGTAATGCAGGTCGGAGAGGATCTGCCTGGCCTGGTGCTCTGATGCTTCGATCCGGGCGAGCCGGTAGAGACGGGACGAGTGGTAGTTGCGGCCACCGACATTGACGCTCATCCGAAGCCGGTTTCCCCCTGACTCGTCGGGTATCAGCGTGACATCGCCGACTTCAAAGCCGAGGTCATTGAGCCGGTTGATTCGGGCGCGGATGCGGTAACGCTCGTCGGCCGCAATGACGGGGTCGACGGTGAGCTCATCCCACAGTGCCTGATATCGGGAGATGACATCCGTGCCCAACGCCAGATCGGCGTCGTCGAGATCTCTGCCCTGGGAGATGGCAATGTCCGCCATCCCGCCGGCGACATTGGTCTCCATGATGTCGAGGTCGTGACGTCGCTGGCCGTCCGACAGGTGGTCGCGGACTTCCACCGTCTCGGCATCGATCATGATGGCGTCGACGGTGCCTGCGTCGTACCGGTACAGCACATT
This sequence comes from uncultured Acidimicrobiaceae bacterium, assembly GCA_947258985.1. Classification (GTDB taxonomy): domain Bacteria; phylum Actinomycetota; class Acidimicrobiia; order Spongiisociales; family UBA5794; genus JAAETI01. Next base: position 11,051 of record CAMYKI010000004.1, on the reverse strand, counting down.
AGAAAGTGAGCAGTCGCCCCAGTAGCCGCCGGCGAGATGCATCTCAACGAGAAGCCCGGCAAACGCGTCGAGCATCTGGTCCCGCCTGTCTCCGAAGCCTCCGCCCCGAATCAGTTCCCTGTAGGTGAACGTAAACGGCACGTACTCCGTGATCACTGCGGAGGACCACTCCTCGTCGGGGGCTACCCATCCACGCTCGACCACCCCCACCGGCGGAGCGATCGCGCGCAACCGCTCCTGGAGGATGCGCAACGAGTCGTACTCGTGATGCGCCAGGTGCCTGGGCAGTTCTTTGATTGCGTAGATGCCCTCGTCGTACGAGACGAACACGATGGCGTGGCGGTGGACGCCGGTGGGCAGCTCGACAACACGCCCTCCGGACCAATCCGCAACCGACGTCTCCCACGGGAGATCGAGGAAGTCGGGATGACCCGGTCGAACTGACAGCGTTGGTATTCCCATTGCTATTCGCCCAGAACCTCTTCTAGATGGGAAATGCGGGCTTCGATGGCGGCGCGGTCCGGAGCAGAGCCTTCGTCTATGGCATCGTTGATGCGGGCGGCGTCGGCCACGGGGTCTATCAGCGAGAGACGGCCGCCACGAGTCATGGTTACTTGCCATGACGGCACCACTACCTTGTCTGATTCGAGGTCTTCGAGACGGCTTCTGAGGTGCTCCAGTTCGGAACGCAGGTTGGCCGGGTTTCTGGCGGCGTCGGCTGCCTGTTGGGCAATCATGCGGAGCTCGTCGCGGCGCTGCAGGAGGTCTGTGCGGTCGGGCGACTCCGGCGGGAGGTCTTCGAGACGTGTTGCGATAGACCGCAACTCTTCGAGCACTTCGTCCGGGCTGACTTCCACGGCGAAACCGTACCACGACGACGAGGAACGATCCTCCACCCATCTGGGAGTCGAGTCGAATATGCTCAGGCAATGAGCTTCTCATTTCAAGTCACGTTCGACGCCGCCGACCCGGCCACTCTGGCTGATTTCTGGGTCGCTGCCCTTGGCTACATCATCCAGCCGCCACCTCCCGGGTTTGCCTCATGGGATGAGTGGGCGGCCAAGATGGGAATCCCCGAGGAAAACTGGAACGACGCACGGGCCCTGGTAGATCCCGACGGCGAGAAGCCGCGGATCTTCTTTCAGCGGGTACCTGAGGGGAAGAAAGCCAAGAACCGGGTACACCTCGACGTCAACGCCGGCGGAGGACCGACGGTCGACCACGAAGACCGGGTCCATGCGGTCGATCGCCATGTGGACGAGCTACTAGACCTTGGTGCAACCAAGGTGGACGTTTTTACCCAGCGCGGCGAATACTGGGTGGTCATGCAGGACCCCGAGGGCAACGAGTTCTGCGTGCAGTGACTTAGCGCCGGTAGGTGAGACCCTTGTAGCCCGTCTTGAAGCCTGCCGCGAGCAGCGCCCCGCTGAGGGGGGACGAATGGGCTGATTCGCCATCAATCTTTCCGACTGTGATCGAACCTCGCCTCCGTTCTGCGATATCGAGGAGTCCCGACGTCACCGCATCCTCGCCCTCCTCGAAGGTGAGAACCGATCGACCTCCACGTTCGACGAAGGCGATCAATTCACCGTCGCTCAGCACGACGTAGGCGCCGGCTCGTCGCGCCGGCGAGCCCGAGGAGTGCTCGGGCCAGGGGAGGGCGGCGCCGTAGGGGTTTGCCGGATCGCTCGCCGCCAGCACCAACACCCCTGATGGGTCCCCTATACGCAGTCTGTCGATAGCGCCCGGTAGTCCGAACTGGGCACCGCCGAGCGACTCGATGAAGTAGCCGCGGCGGACCGTACCGGCGTCTTCCATTGCCCCAAAGACGGGGTAGAGCCCGGCGAATCCACCGGGGATACCTTCGGCAAGGACCGCGGGGCGGGTGACTACGCCATGACGTTCCAGCAACTGCTCGGCTATTGCCTTGGCTGTCTGTTCGGGTGTCGGCGGCGGGTCGGCATTCGTCAGGTCCTCGACGAGGTACCACCGGCCGGATGCGGCCGCGGGGACCGAAGAAGGGACGCTGCGACGCCCGGATCGCTTCTTGCCCTTTGCTCCGATGAACGCTCGAAGTGGTGCAAGAGTGTCGTTGGTCACTTCGCCGGACCACACGAGATCCCAGAGAGCGGCGACCACGGCCTGCGGGTCCCCGCCACCGGCAGCAACGTACAGGTCGGAGAAGAACGATGCGCCCCGGTCGTTCAGATGGTGTCGCAGGATCCGGTGGAGGTCGTCATTCATGGGTTCCTCGACCGGGGCATTCAGCAGCAAGGGGACGTGGTCGCGGAAATACAGGGCGATCCTGCCATCGCGGGCGCCCAGCGCTCCGCGTCCCACCCAAACCACCTCACCGGAGGCGAGCAGCAGATCAAGGTCCGCAGCGTCATAGCTCATGCGGTCGGGCAGGACATCGCGCTCCAGTATCGAAGCCGGAACCGCACGACCCTGTAAGGCTCGAACCACCTCAGGAAGCCGAGCCCGACCCGGTACCGTCGAGCCAACACCTTGCCAAGCGGGCAGAAATAGTCCGAGACGATCCGGATCAACTGCCTCCACCTCGGATCGCAACACAGCAAGCGAACGCCGTCGCAGCTTCCGCAGCACATCGAGATCTACCCATTCTGTGGTGTGGCCCCCGGGCTGGTATGCGCCGGAGGCAACCCGGGCCTCGCCCTCCAGCCGATGCAGTACCTCGGTAACGACGGCCTCCGCAAGACCGAGTTCCGATGCAGCCTGCGTCGTCGTAAAAGGGGCATGGGTGCGGGCGTAGCGAGCGACAATGTCGCCAAGGGGGTCGGCCACAGGCTCCAGAAGAGCCGCGGGAATGCCGGATGGGGGCTGCACGCCCAGCGCGTCGCGCAATCTGGCAAGGTCCTCAACCGCAGCCCAGCGCACCTCCCCACCTATCCGGATCTCAACCGCCCGGCGGCTAGCCCGCAACTCCGCGAGCCAGTCGGGGGCAGCGTCGGGGTCTGTGGACCGGGCGACGACGCCGGCCAGGCCGAGTGGACCGAGTTGACGCAGTCCATCGTGGAGGGAGTCGGCGCTCCACATCTGCCGTTCCGGTGCTAGACGCTGGAGTTCGAGTTCAACTTCCGCAATCACCTCGGCATCCAGGAGATCACGGAATTGGGGATCACCCAGGAGCTCCTGCAGGAGGCTCCTGTCGAGGGTCAGCGCCGTCGCCCGCTTTTCGGCGAGGGGGGCGTCGTACTCGTACATGAAGGACGCGATGAAATCGAACATCAGCGACGTAGCAAATGGGCTGGGCCCGCTCAGCTCGACCTCGCTGACACGCACCGTCCTCTGATCGATAGCGGTGAGGACATCGCGCAGGGCGGGTAGATCGAAGTAGTCCTGTAAAACTTCGCGATAGGTTTCGAGCACTATCGGGAACGAGGGAAACCGCCGAGCGACGTCGAGGAGGTCTGATGCCCGCCGCCGCTGCAACCACAGCGGCGTTCTGCTGCCGGGACGGCGCCGGGGGAGGAGGAGGGCCCGTCCTGCCGCCTCCCGGAATCGGGCTGCGAACAGGGCGCTGTTACCGGCCTCTTCGAGGGTGAGTTCGTCGATCTCGTCCGGTGAGATGATCAGGTCGCTGGTTGGGGGCGGATCGTCGATGTCGGGGAAGCGGAGGATGATCCCGTCATCGGACCAGACGACGTCTGCTTCGACTCCGTGCGTCTCCCGGTAGCGGCGTCTGGCGGCAAGCGCCCATGGGGCGTGCACCCGGGCGCCGTACGGTGTGAGGATGACCATTCGCCAGTCGCCGATCTCGTCGCGGAACCGCTGGACGACGACGTTGCGGTCCGAAGGAAGGACTCCGGCCGCCTCCTTCTCCTCTGCAATGAACCTGGCGAGATTGCCGGCAGCCCAGGGGTCGAGTCGGTATTCCTCCTCGAGATATGCCGCTGCTTCGGGCTCCGTTTTTGCCGCAACGGTCCTGACGAACTCACCGATGGCCCTGCCGAGCTCGATGGGACGACCGGGACCATCGCCGTGCCAGAAAGGCAGCTTGGCCGCCGGTGCTCCCGGCGCCGGAGCAACCACCACCCGGTCATGGGTGACTTCGGCGATCTTCCATGCAGACGAACCGAGCACGAACGTGTCGCCGACCCGGCTCTCGTAGACCATTTCCTCATCGAGTTCACCGATTCTGCCGCCCTCGGGCAGCACCACCGTGTAGAGCCCGCGATCGGGGATGGTGCCGGCGTTGGTGACGGCAAGCATCTTGGCGTTGCTGCGGGGACTGATCGTGTTCTGGACCCGATCCCAGACGATGCGGGGCCGAAGTTCGGCGAACTCATCCGAGGGGTAGCGCCCGGCAAGCATGTCGAGGACGGCCTCGAAAGTAGTGCGGGTCAGATCCCGAAAAGGGAGCGCCCGTCTCACGAGGCGAAAGGCGTCATCGACATCCATTTCCCCTGCAGCGGTCATTGCGACGAGCTGTTGTGCGAGAACGTCCAGAGGATTCTGGGGAACGGTTGTCTCTTCGATCGCCCCGGCGTACATCCGTTGGACGACGACCGCAGTTTCAAGGAGGTCGCCTCGATGTTTGGGGAAGACCCGTGCCTTCGACGGCGCCCCCACTTGGTGGCCGGCTCGGCCAACTCGTTGCAGGCCTCGCGAGACGGAACTGGGGGATTCGACGAGGACGACGAGATCGATCGCCGCCATGTCGATTCCGAGTTCCAGGGTGGATGTCGCAACGACTCCGCGCAGTTCGCCACTCTTGAGACGGTTCTCGATGGTTAGTCGCTGTTCGCGAGAGACCGAGCCGTGGTGAGATTGGACGAGTTCCTCTCCGGCGAGACGGTTGATCTCCGCGGCGAGTCGTTCTGCGAGTGAGCGGCTGTTGACGAACAGGAGAGTCGAAGTGTGTTCAAGGACCATTTCCAGAAGCTTCGGGTAGACCGCAGGCCAGATGGATTTCCTGCCGGGCTCATTGGGATCCCCGGCTGCCGGTGCGGTCTCTTCCGGTCTGTTCATGTCTTCGACGGGAACAACGATCTGTACTTCGAGTTGCTTCTCCCAGGGAGCGTCGACGATGGTGACGGGACGCGGAGTCCAGCCTTGACCGGATTCCGTCCGATCGCCGCCACCGAGAAACTCAGCGATAGTGCTCAGGGGGCGTTGGGTCGCCGACAGGCCGATACGTTGCGGGGGCGATGGGGTCAGATCATCCAGCCTTTCGAGCGTTATGGAGAGATGGCTGCCCCGCTTCGTGCCGGCTACGGAATGGATCTCGTCGACGATTACGAATTCGACAGATGCAAGTATCTCCCTGGCTCTGCTGGTGAGCATCAGGTAGAGCGATTCCGGAGTGGTTATGAGGATGTCGGGCGGGTGGCGCAACATCGCGGTACGGGCCTGCGGGGGAGTGTCCCCGGTGCGCATTGCGGTGGTTATCCGGGGTGGGGGCAGTCCGAGTTGTTCTGTGGTGTTGTGGATTCCGGTGAGCGGGGCGCGCAGGTTGCGTTCGATGTCGTAGGCCAGGGCCTTCATCGGGGAGACGTACAGCACCCGGCACCGCTCCCGTTCGACCGGAATCGGGTTCTCCGCCAGGCGATCAATGGCCCACAGGAACGCTGCCAGAGTTTTTCCCGAGCCGGTCGGGGCGTGGATCAACGTGTGGTCGCCATGGGCGATCGCTGCCCATCCCTCCTGTTGGGCCCTGGTGGGGGCGTCGAAGGATGCGTTGAACCAGGTCCTGGTGGGAGGGGAGAATCGATCGAGCGCCATTGCCGCAGGCTACCTTGCCCCACCGACAGAATTCGCGCCGACCTCATCCCAATAACTGGAGAGAACTACAAAATCGTCTTACTCACACGTGCGCGTGTAAGAACCCGGGATCCGGTTCGGGCACAGGGCATTCCACGAAACAGACAACAGGGTCGTCGGCAACGAGGGGAATATGAGCTTGAATCGGGGGAACCCTGCGGAGGTCTGATGGACATAGCGGTCAATCTCGTGGAGAACTATTTGCGCCTCACCGGCTATTTGACGCTCAGTGAGTTCGAGGTGCAACGCCGCGACGAGAGGGGCCGGTTCAAGACCGTCACGGATGTCGATGTCATGGGTATTCGATTCCCGGGAGACGTCTACCTGGGTGACCCGCACCGGGAGGCCGACTGTGAGTTGCTAGTGATCGACGATCCGGTACTAGATCTGCAGCAAGAAACGATCGACGTCATCGTTGGTGAGGTCAAGCAGGGAAAGGCCGAACTCAACCCCGGCATCAAGGAGCATGCAGTGCTCCACTCGATGCTGCGGCGCGTGGAGTGGGTCTACGACGAATCGATCGAGGGTGTGATCGAAGGCCTGCAACGCGACGGTATCCACTCGGCGGCGGGCCGCGGCGGCGGGCGCGTGAGAACCCGGTTGGTCGCATTTGGCAGAAGCAGCTTTTCAAACCAGAACACGATCGCTCTGGGGCATATCGTCACCACCATGCTCGACTTCTTCGAGGAACATGAGGACGCCTTTCGTCCGATCCAGTTCCGTGAGCCGGCCCCCGCCTTCCTCCGGCTGCTGCTCAAATCGGGATTCGACGTGCATCGTGACCGTTCCGACCGGAATTCGATCGACTAGTCGATCGGTAGTCCCATGCGTCGCAGCGTCGACCCTTTGCGAACCTGGTAGTAGACGACGCCGGCTACGTGCATCACGAACATCAGCAGGAAGACCGTAGAAGCAATCTCGTGCTGATCCCGTGGTCCGTCGTTCTTGGCCAGGGCGTATGTGTCGAACGTGCCAGCGGCAAGAAGCATCGCGATACCGCTGACGGACAGGAGAGCCAGGAGCCCGTACAGGGTGTAGTGGTTGACGACGAACAAAGCCCGTTCCCAGCGCGGCATCTCGAGATGCTCGGGACGATCGCTGAGTAAGACCCAGATGACTCTAGCGAGCGTGATGCCGGCGACGATCAATCCGAGGCCGATGTGGATCGAATAGAGCAAAGGGGACGGCGGGCGGGTCGATACCATGATCTTGCCGATGGGCCACATGGCAACGATGGCGGCGGCGGTCGCCCAGTGGAAAATAACCGAGCCCTTGTTGTATTCGGCAGATGAAGTCACCAGGGCGGGGACTCTAGCTTGCGCCGTTCAGTAGGTACGGACGACCTGAAGTGCGATTTCGGCGTTCTCGCCTTCCGCTTTCAGCGACGTTGCACCGTAGTCGAGGCGGTGGACGGCAATGCGGCACCATTCGCCGGCGATGCCTTTGATGACATCCTCGGCGTCTTCGGGACCGTAGACCCAACGGGCGTAGCGGGGGCCCATCAGCTCGAGCCGAATGCCGCCTGCGGGGAAGTCCTCGCCCGCTTCCGAAAAGGCATAGGGAAGCATGCGGTGGCCCAACCACGCGATATGCCGGATGCGCGAAGTATCGGCGATCGGGTCGTCTTCCTCTTCGTCGAAAATGAGCAAACCGTCCATGGCGTCTTTGACATCCAGGCCGTGGGCCCAGGTCTCCATGAGGCGGAGGGTCGCAAAAGCCCGGGCACTCATGTCCCCGGCGATCCAGGGAACCCGATCGGATCCATCCATTCGGGACAGGGCGTCGACGACATCGGCGCGGCTGTTCCGCCACCACTCGATGACCTGCTGGTAGCGCATTTCGCGCCCTTCAGCCACACCGATGGCGGTCCATGTCTCCAGGTCGGTGATCTTTGCCTTTTTGATTGCCGCAGCGCCCTCTTCTATGGCTTGTGCGGCGAACCGCTCGGCGTAGGCGAGGTGGCTGACGGTGTCTTTGATGCTCCATCCGGGGGCGGATGTGGGTAGAGTCCACTGCCGCTCATTGATGCGTTGCAGGAACTGATCGAGGGCTTGTTGCTCAGCTACGAGGTCTGAGAGAATTTCGCGCATGGGAACTCTATTTTACCGTCGTCCTAGGCGAGGGAATCCTGGGCGGCAGCATTGAGGCGATCGACCAGCAAACGGAGCCTCCCCAAATGCCGTCTATCGAAGTGAAGGCGGATTCGAGCCAGGTCCAGGTTGTCGTCACCGGCTATCTCCGCGGGGGTTGCTGAGATCTTTTCGATTGTGCCACTGACGAGGATGTCGGCGAACTCGTCGTTGAGTTCTGCGACGAGAGACTCGGACGGCTCATGTTTCAGACGGAGGACGAGCTTTCCGTCTACATAACGCTGTGAGTGGTAGTTGTTGTAGAACCGCCGGATCTCGGCGGCGGCTTCCTCCGCACTGTTGGTGTAGGTGAACAGGCTGGTGTCGTCTGGGGCGATCATGCCCTGATCACGCAGGGCGGAAACGAACTTGAACCACTCGTCCCAGTAGTTCGTTCCGGCGGCTTCCATCAGAACGATGGGGTGCATGTCCGACTTTCCGGTCTGGATCAGCGTGAGAAGTTCGAACGTCTCATCCTGAGTGCCAAAACCGCCGGGGAAGACCGCAAATGCGTCCGACTCTTTGACGAACATCAGCTTGCGGGTGAAGAAGTACTTGAAGTTGATGAGTCGGCTCTCGTGGACGTACGGGTTGGGATCAGCCTCGAAGGGGAGGCGGATGTTGACCCCAAATCCGTAGTCGGTGCCGGCGCCCAGGTTGCCGGCTTCCATGATTCCCGGGCCGGCGCCCGTTACGACCATCCACTGATGGGTGTCGGCCATGAGGTTGGCGAACTCGGCGGCGAGTTCGTAGTTCGGGTTTTCCGGGGCGGTGCGCGCCGATCCGTATACGGTCACTTTTGGCGTTTCGCGGTACCGGGAGAAGACCAAGAACGAATACCGCAACTCCTTCAACGCGCTGTTGACGATCTTGAGATCGCCGCGGTCGGTGTCGTCACGGTGCATCTTCAGGATCGACACGATCATCTCGCGCACCAGCGCTTCGTCGTGATCGTGCCCGCTGTGGCCGGAGACGGCGTCTCTGACCAGGGCTTCGAGGCGCTGATCGAGTTCTGGTTCACCGAGTTGGTAGCTGCGCATTGTCCTCAAGTTAGTTGGAGCCGGGGGCTGCGCCGCCGATGCCCGATCCGGCGGGCATAAGACGGTAGTAGCGTGCCGCCTCATGCGCCACGTCATCTGGGATTGGAACGGGACACTTGCCGACGACCTGCCGACCGTCGTCCGGTGTGTGAACCTGTCCCTGGCCGCCATCGGCGAGAATCCCATCGTCGCCGACGACTATCGCGATCACTACACGCGGCCGGTGCGGCGTTTCTACGATGATCTGCTGGGGCGTGCCGTCGCCGACTCCGAATGGGCGACGATCGACTACGTGTTCCACGCCGAGTACGCAAAAGCAGCCGTGCAGGTACCGCTGGCGAGCGACGCCCGCCGGGCCATCGACATGGTCGCCGCCGCGGGAGGCACACAGTCGATTCTGTCAATGTGGTGGCACGATGATCTCGCCGCCGAGGTGAGCCGTCATGGGTTGGCCGAGTTCATGGTTCGGGTCGACGGAAACACCAAGGATGCCGGCGAGACCAAGGAACGACTTCTCGAGATCCATCTTCAGGCTCTCGGCGGGAATGGCGCCGTGATGATCGGTGATGCCATCGATGACGCACTCGCCGCCCAAAGCATCGGGATCGGCTGCGTCGTCTACGACGGTGGGAGCCACCATCGTGTCGAGCTGGAGAAGCTCGATGCGCCCATTGCGTCGTCGCTGGTTGAGGCTGCCGCGATTGCTCTTGGGGAGTAGTCAAGAGGCGGCGGGCAAGCTCTATTGGGGTGAGGGGTCCGAGCCGCTCTGGAAGGTCGTTACGTACAGAAAAGCCGTCTGAGAGCAGGTCCGGGAGAGGGGACCGCACCCTATACTCGGCGATCGGGCTGGGACGCTCCCGGCGACGATTACACGGAGCCAGACAATGATCCTCAGGGACAAGTGCGTCATCCTCCACATGCCGAAGACCGGCGGGGTCTTCATGCGGCTGCTGCTGCAGAAGCACTACGGCGACGCCGTTGAACTTCCATCCGGAAAAGGGTTCGAAGACCCGGAGGCGCGGTGGGAGCAGCATCATGCTCTGGACGACATCCCGGAAGAAGCAGGGCGTCTTCCCGTCTTCGGATTTGTTCGAAACCCTTGGGATTGGTACGTCTCGTGGTACCACTTCTTTGCGACCTACAAGCACCGGCCACCCCACTTCATGACCGTGTCCAAGGACAAGACGCTGGACTTCGCCGGATTCATGGAGAACCTCATCACATACCCGCCCGACTCTCCAGAGAATCTCTACAGCAGCTACTCGGACAAGTACTTTCGAATCTTCTCCTGCAGCGAGCATCAGCCGCGCAACCCCCGGGTAGAGATGGGTCGCTATGAGACGGTCCACGATGACTTGAACCGATTTCTCAAATCGGCCGGGGTCGATCAAGAGTGTCTCGACGAGATCGCAACGTTTCGGACGATGAACAACAGTCGGCACAACCATTATTCGACCTACTACACCGATTCGCTTGCGGAGCAGGTCTACATGAGAGATCGCGCAGTTATCGACGAGTTCGGCTACGAGTTGGTTCCGCCGGCCTAATGATCCGTTCTTGCTACGCAAGAACCGTGGGAGGCGTCAGTCGCGGAAGTTGATGTACTGCAGAGGCAGGCGGTAGTCGAGGTCGCGCAACAATTGGATGGCGGCCTGCAGATCGTCACGCTTTTTGCCCTGCACCCGCAATTGGTCGCCCTGGATCTGGACCTGGACTTTGAGTTTAGAGTCGCGAACCGTCTTGGAGAGCTCCTTGGCGGCGTCCTGGGGAATACCCTGGCTGAGGCTGAACGAAGTCTGCACCCGGCCGCCGGCGGCGGGCTTTATCTCTCCGCCGGTGACCGACTTCAGGGAGACCTTCCGCTTGACCAGCTTGCCCTTGAGTACATCGATGGCGGCCTCGAGCCGTCCGTCGGCGCTCGATTCCATGGCGATGCCGTCCTCATTGAGAGTCACCGTGGTGCCGGTTCCTTTGAAGTCGTAGCGATTGACGATTTCGCGGGAGGCCTGGTCCACAGCATTGCGGACCTCTTGCATATCTACCTGGGATACAACGTCAAATGTTGGCATGCCGGGAGACCTTAGCCCGCGTCCCACGC